>PLEA01000284.1 GCA_003136335.1 Acidobacteriaceae bacterium
CTGGCGCCCTATGCGGACGATCCCAACAACTCCGGCTTGCCGAGATACGACGCGGCGAAGTTGAATGAGATGACGAAGGACCGAGTGCTGGCGGGCTTCCAGATTGGCTTTCACGCAATTGGAGACAAAGGCGTGCAGATGGCGCTCGACGCCTTTGCCGGTGCCGAGAAGGCGGCACTAGAGGCGCATGTAAGAGCTCCCGATGGAGGCAACGAATTCCGTCTGCGCATCGAACATGCGCAGGTGACAACTCCGGCGCAGATTGCCCAGTTCAAAGCGCTGAAAGTGATTGCTTCGATGCAGCCCAGTCATCTGCTGACGGATATGCGCCGGGCCCAAGATCGGCTGGGACCGAAGCGGGCGGCAACTTCCTATGCCTGGCTGGCCTTTCTGAATAAAGGCGTGACGCTGGCTTTTGGCACGGATTATCCGGTGGAGCCAGTCACGCCATTCCGCGGGCTTTACGCGGCGGTCACGCGCCAGAGCGAGGATGGCAAGCAGGAATATTTCCCAGCGCAGCGACTCACTTTGGATCAGGCGATTGCCGCCTACACCGCCGGCTCGGCGTTCGCTGAGTTTGCGGAGAAAGAAAAAGGCAGGCTGGTGCCGGGAATGCTGGCGGATTTTGTGGTTCTCGACCGCGACGTGACAGCGGCTTCGCCAGAAAAGATACTGGCCACCAAGGTGCTACGCACGGTGGTGGGCGCAAAGACTGTCTACGAGGCGAAGTAGGTCCAATTTCGTCTGAGAAATCCGCAGTCAATGTCCTAATTTCCGACGCATGAAACGGTTTCACCGGTTTATGCGTCTAATAGTGGAAACCCTCAACGGTGGTACCGCAATCTGCACTGTCACAACCGACAGTACCGGTATGTAAATGGGTATACTATAAGGGTTTAATCGGTTTCGGAGGGAAGTAGACATATGGATTCGGGCGCAATGTGGATGCGCATGAAGGCTCATCGCTGGGCCTACACGCTCAGTATTCTGGCAACGCTTTCGGTCGGCATTCTGATCGGGACGGTGGTTTCCTACGGGGTCAAAGGAAAAGAAGGGCAAGGGCAAAAGAGCGATGCAACTCCGCTCAGTCTGCCCTCACCGCAGCAGATTTCGAACACTTTTTCGCAGATCGCGAAGCAGTTAGAGCCGAGCGTGGTCAATATCAATACGGAATCGACTATCAAGAACACGCGTCGGCGCCGGGGACAGAATCCCGACGACGATGAGAGCGGCGACGGCGGTGGGATGGACGACTTTTTCAACCACTTCTTCGGTGGTCCGGGCGGCCAGGCTGGGCCCGGAGGCTCCAATGACGGTTCCATCCGCGAACGCTCCCTGGGTTCGGGGGTGATCGTTGACTCCAAGGGATACATCGTTACCAACCGGCACGTAGTCGAGAAGGCGGACCGCATTCGGGTCCGGTTCGAGGATGATCCCCCGGGCGTGCAGCATGACGCGAAAGTTATCGGCACCGATCAGGAGACGGATCTTGCTGTGATCAAGGTGAAGGTAGATCGCACGCTGCCAGCCGCCAAGTTGGGCAATTCTGACAGCATGCAAGTGGGTGATTGGGTACTGGCCGTCGGCAGCCCGTTTGGGTTGTCGGAGACGGTGACGGCGGGAATCGTTTCGGCTAAAGGGCGTGACATCGTTCCCGGACGACAGTTCCAAACTTTTATTCAAACTGATGCGGCCATCAATCCGGGCAACTCGGGCGGGCCCCTGGTCAATATGAACGGGGAAGTGATCGGCATCAATACCGCGATTCTGAGCGAGACCATCGCCTATGCCGGTGTGGGTTTTGCGCTGCCGTCGAAAACTGTGGTCGATGTCTACAACCAGTTGACTGGGCCGGAGCACCGGGTAACTCGGGGCTCGATCGGCATCACGTTTGACGCGGTGGAAAACCCGGCCATCATGCGCGTGTATGGGGCGGGATCTGGGGTTACGGTATCAAGCGTGGTGGCAGGAAGCCCGGCCGACCAGGCTGGACTGAAGGTGGGAGACACCATCACTCTGATTGACGGCAAGAAGGTGGCAAAAGGCACCGAACTGGTGTCGGACATTGCTTCTCGTAAACCGGGCTCGAAGGTGACGCTGGGTTTCCTGCGCAACGGCAAAACGCAGGAAACAGCGGTGACCATTGCGGATCGCGCCAAGCTGTTCGCCGCCCGACTTGGGGATGAGCAGGAGAACGGCGACGAGAGCACTCCCAAGCAAAGCAAATTCGGGGTGACGGTGCGCAAGGTGACGCCGGAAATGGCCGACCGGCTCGACATGCCAGCAGGCAAGGGCGTGATCGTGCAGGACGTGAAGCTCGGTTCTTTTGCCGAAGACGTAAATCTAGGACGCGGCGACATCGTCCTGGAAGTCAACAAGCAGCCGGTCAACAGCGAGGAAGAATTCGCCCGGATCGAGTCGAGCCTGAAGAGCGGGCAGGATGTTGTATTCCTGGTGCGTTCGCGGGGTTCGTCGCGGCAGGATGGGACGGTCTTCCTGGCGGGTACACTTCCGTAACTTAGAAAGCTCAACTTGGAACTGGCACTGTAGCCTCTGATCGAGGATGATTACAGGGTCAGCCTCCGGTTGGGCTTTTCTTTTTGTGGAAGCTAGTAAAGTCTTTGAGGTGAGGTTCGTGGTGAGGTTTTGGACTGAAGTCCGGGGAGCGCGATTGGTTAGCATGTGTGCGCTCATCTTGATTTGTGCATGCTCTGCGGCGACCGCGCGCCAGAGTGCGACTAGCGACACTACGGCCAAGAAGCCTTCGACCACAAAATCCACCGCGCAAACGCACACTGGAGCTGCACCGGCCTCTTCTACGTCGGCCGGCGCCAAGAAATCTAAGACACACACGGCGTCTGGGGGGAAACGCTCTTCCCGGAGAAGGTCCACGCGTGTGCGCGGCCAGCAAAAAATCGATTCCGAGAGAGCCCAAGCCATTCAGGAAGCGCTGATCCGCGCGCATTACCTGAATGGAGAAGCTACCGGCACTTGGAACCAAGCCAGCGAAGAGGCTATGCGGCGCTACCAGGCCGATCAGGGATGGCAGAGCAAGACGGTGCCCGACTCGCGAGCGCTGATCAAGCTGGGACTGGGCCCGAGCAAAGACCATCTTCTGAATCCTGAGAGCGCCATGACCACGGTACCCGACGCGCCACGGGCCGAGCCCATGCCCACGACTTCGCATAGTGCGGCGCCGACAACGGATAACGCCCCGGCCCCCACTTCCAACCAGGGTGATTCTTCCCGTCCGCAGTAGAAAAATCAGCTCTTCGCAATTAGCACTTCGCAGTTAGCTTGGGCTGCGACTGCGCGAGGACCGACTCGAAACGCGCTTTGGCTAAATGCCAATTGCTAATTGTTAAACGCTAAATTCTAGTTCTTCCGGTAGCTCGTCAGCACCGGGCGCGGGAAGCACGGCAGCGGCTGGTTGGTGAGGATGGCGCGGGGATTTCCCTCGACCAGGGCCTCGGCCATTTCTTCGCCGCAGATTTCGATGGCGGCGTCGCGTGCAGTGGAAAGAATCGGGACGCGTTTTTCCGTGTCATGCGCATCGGTGGAAAGCACGTGTGCGGCCTGGTGTTCGAGCAACCACAGGGCGGCGCGGCGGGCGCGTTCGCCCCAGAATCCAGTCAGCGCAGAGCCTGTCATCTGAATGACGCAGCCCTGCTCGGCCCACTCCGCCACACGCTGCAAGTTCTCGCGCAGAATCGGGTTGCGCTCGGGATGGGTGATAATCGCAGTGATTCCAATGTTGTTTAGCTTGAAAAAAGAATCCGTGGTCTGCTGCGGGACGCTGTAATTGCTGAACTCGACCAGCAGGTAGCGCGTGCCTTCGATGACGTAACGAGTGGGATTGGCCAGAGCGTCCTGAATGTTGTCGTAAGAAAGATGAAAGTCGCAGCCCAGGCTGAGTTTGGGCGTGTCGCCGATGAGTTTTTGCAGGTGGGCAACGAGCCCCTGCAGATATTTGCGATCGTAGTGGTAACGGTCGTTGGCGTGGGGCGTGGCGACCATGTGCGTGATGCCGTCGGCAGCCGCGGTTCGGCACATGGCGACCGAGACGTCCCAGGATTTAGGCCCGTCATCTACTTCGGGAAGGATGTGAGAGTGAATGTCGACCACGATTAGAAAGCACACGCCGCAGGTTGCGTCTAGCTTGATTTAAGCAGATTCACGGGGAAAGAGAAAGCGGGTTGCGACGGTCTCTTGACGGCGGTTTCAAGACATACTTCTCTCACCAGATTGTCGGAAGCGCACGCGCACTACGGATTTCCCGGTCGGCCGTGAGTAGGGAGAGGCCTTCGACGAGGGCGGTGGCTCCGATAATCCGATCCGCGGGATCTTTTGGATATGCCGCGGGAAGGGATAAGGACTGCACGCAAACACGACCGTTCATCGGAAGGACGACAAACTGACGCTCTACATCTGACAGGAACGATTCGAAGCTGATGTCGAGGCGAATACGTCCCTTGCTACAGAGCGTCGTCAACTCGAGTAAAGAGATGGCGGAGATAGCCAATCCCTCACCCTTCTGACGGGCTTCATCAATTGCCGCTTTCGCCTTGATCGAGATTCGGGTAGGGTCGAATGCGAGCCAGACGACGACATGCGTATCGGCCAGGATCAACTGAGGTTACCCCATTCTTTGCGACTCATTGCCGGAGAGACGACATCCCCAACAACAGTGCCCCTACCAGCCAAGAACCCATAGATGTCGTCAATTTCGTTGTCGACAGGGACGAGCTTGGCCACTGGCTTGCCTCGTTTGGTGATCACGACAGATTCGCGCTTCGACTGAACTTCATCCATGACCGCCAGACAATGGACTTTGAACGATCCCGCCGCCATCTTTTTCATTGGGAAACAATCCCTTTCGATCATGGTCATTATACCATAGTCATGAATAGGCAAGAGCGAGGTGGACGACAGAAATAGCACCGCGCACATTTAGTCGGTCCCAATGACGTTCAGGGGTGCGGGGTATCGCTTCAACGCAGAGAAGTCTACCTTCCGGAAATCCAACTCAAACAGATCCCCATGATCGTCCGCATTGAGGGTAATGCTGACGAGCACTCCATCGCTGTCCAGATACTCACCCCTCAAGAGCTCTCTTCCAAAGAGTCGCGGATCGGGCTGAGTGAATCGGATTCTACCCAATCCCTCCGTTTGGCATATCCTCGAACTGAGCCTCGATTGGCATGGACACCGACCTGCCGCTGTGCACCCTAGAGAGCAATGAGACGATGAGGTCGCGCTCTTCCCGGCGTAATGGCGGAGTGCCGTCGGTTTATCGAAGCGCGATGAGCCCAACATTCAGGTTTTCCCATAGCGCTCGCGAATGAAGTCCGCGATTCCGGCGTAGGCTTTCGTCAGCGTTTTTTCGTCCGGGAGGAAGACGATGCGGAAGTGCTGGGTGCCCGGCTTTTGGCCGAAGCCGGAGCCGTGCAC
>PLEA01000652.1 GCA_003136335.1 Acidobacteriaceae bacterium
CCATCCACCCCTGCTTGCCCTCGGGATAATGCGCCACCAGAGGAACAAGGTTCCTTCATATCTGCAACTAGGTTACAACGGTGGCGTACTTGGTGGCTGCTCAAAATTGCTCAGGTTTCGGAATATAGGTGTCCAAACTCCGTGAGGGCTGCAGCGCGACCGAAGGGCGATACGCCCGCTTCGGCTCAGAATACATGATCCAAATTGACCTGTAACCTCCTCCGTCCACGACCGAATGCCCGTCATCCTTGATCCAGATCGCTACGACCTCTGGCTTGATCCGGGAATGCAGAATGTGACTGCGGTGTCCGAACTGTTAAAGCCCTGCGATGCTCGGCTGATGCGGTGCTACCCGATCAGCACTAGGATCAATCACGTGGCTAATGACGACGAGGAATGTTCCGCTCCCGTGGAGCTTTTCGAGATTCAGGATCGGCTCTTTTCGTAGCCACGACTTGGAGCGATTAGGACAGCTTTTTCTTCGCAAAAGGAATTGCATATGCGGCAGCGGGGTTGTGTGAAACTGCCGTCGAAGCTTTGCGGTAGTACTCCATGGCTTCGTCCTTCTCGCCCAGTTTTTCGTAGGTCTGGCCGATCATGCACTGGATGAATGGATCGTTCTGGTTCGCCTGTTTTAGTTCCTCAAGAGCCGCCTTGTAATCTCCGGCGTAGAACGCGACGTAGCCTTTCAGATGAGGGAAGAACGGCGCTTGCTCAGGAATGGTGCCCTTGTCGAGAATGGCCTTTGCCGCAGCAACATGCTTTTGCGCTTCTGCTTGGTCGCCGCGCTGGGCAGCAATGCGAGCGTGAGCGTGCTCCCACCGGAAGTTCCATAGGTCTTGGCGAGAGGGCTTGATGTCGGGTTCCTTTAGCCCCGTGTCGTGGCCAATCTGGTACCACGTGTACGCTGCGTCGAAATCGCCCGAATCGATACAAACGCGAGCCGCCTCGTCCGCAATCTCTCCCTGCTGAAAGAAGTTCTTCACGCTGCCGTAGAAGTCGAAAACCTGTTGTTCGTACTCAACGGTCTTCTTACAATTGCCGTCGAAAGCGTATGACATCGCCATCGCTCTCTTAGCTGATACCTTTCCCTCGGGTGTGTCCGCCACGTCGATTGCCTTCGTGAAATACTTCCGTGCCTCCTCGTCTTTCCCCACCAGATCGAGCACGCTCCCAGTTGCGATGTTGGCAGGAACCGAATTCGGCGAGGTCTGGAGAGTCTGGCGATACAGCGCCAATGCATCTTGCAGCTTCCCTTCACGCATCAACTGCTGGCCTTGTTTGACGAACTCAGGTTGTTGCTGCTGGGCAGGTGCTTGTGCAAACAGCGGAGCCAGAGAACCGAGGATGAGGAGCAATGCCGCAACAATCGCGCCGATAGTCGCTTTCATAGCGACCTGATTATAGACCGCTACATATTGAACAGGCAGCGCGTTCCCTCGGTCCACGGCCTAGCGTGAATCGACCCGCTCATGCGGGAGGACTAGACTTCGACCCGGAGGTATTCCATGCGCTGTTTACTCAAGGTTTCAATCCCTGTTGAGACGGGCAATGCCGCGATCAGCGATGGCAGCTTGCCCAAGACCATCGACTCTATTCTCGCCGACCTGAAGCCTGAAGCGGCCTATTTTGCCGCAGACAATGGCAAGAGAACCGGGTTCATCTTCTTCGACCTGAAGGATGCGTCTCAAATCCCCGCCGTGGCGGAACCATGGTTTCTGGCCTTCGATGCCCACGTCGAGTTCCATCCGGCCATGAACCTTGAAGACCTGAAGAAAGCCACACCGGGCATCGAGAGGGCAGTCAAGAATTACCGCCGAGGAGCGCAGGCAAAAGCGGCCTGACCTGATTTCCTCGCATGCCTAACATCGCCCTCGAAAGAGGGCTGTTTGACGAGCGTCCCACGACTCAACTGAGTCCGGGGCGCTTTCGTTTTGCTCGCTGTGATGCGCCGTCGCGGACTTAATGCCCGGTCTTCAAGGCCGCTGTCTCTTCCCAGTCATCGGGCGTCAAAGGCACTCCCCAAATGTTTCGTGGCTCATCCAGTTCGATCCCGCAGTGCAGTGGGTTCTTAGTATCGATATAGACGACCCGAGCCGCAGCACGCTTATCCGTCAAGTAGACGTGAATCGAGATTCCCATTCCACTACTCAACCCAATTGCGGTTGCGATCAATGCGCCCTGAAGATTGACGACGATGGTCTCGCCCTCGCACGTCCGACTCTCAGCGCCACCCTCAACCGTGATAACCACCTTTAGATGGACACGAGTACTTCGCCGGGATTCACGAAATGTCGCCATGGGGGGCACCCTCTTACACTACGCCGCAGCGCCTTCCCCCTAGTAGACGCAACTCGGTTGCTTGAATGGCAAATTCCGTAAAACCGCAATCCATGCAGACGACTAGCTTTGGGAATACCAAGACCGTGGGCTTGTCCGGATTTGTCAATTCGGGGAAATGGATGTTGATCTCCGCGCCAAACTGAGTCTGGTTTTCCGACCCACACGATCTACAAGCCAAACCGTCTTCTCTGCACCCTAGAGGCGGTTTGCTGCTCTCGTTTCTGCGATTTCCTCGGCAGCCATAGCCCCATTGAACGGCCATCACGGGGCTCCAAAACTATTAGCTTCCCTAAGCACAAGATGGAGTGGACCCCGATTTTGAGA
>PLEA01000484.1 GCA_003136335.1 Acidobacteriaceae bacterium
CAGCCCCCGCACCCGGTCCCGAGTGGGTCCTTTCAGGTCCCAACCCTCGTTCAGATTCGGCCACCGAAAGCGAACTCTTGAAAGCGGCTCGATCAGCGTGGCCAAAGGCGTTGGCCCACGTCCGTCAGGTTCAATCACAAAATCCATTCGATGACGACGAAATCTTGGTCGCTGAAGTGTGGGAGAGCGTTCTGCAATCTGTCTCTAGGACGCTCGATCGGATGAATGGAAGGCGGGGCGAGATTGGGGATCTGGAGGCTTACCTTCTCGGAAGCTTTTACCACCGGCTTTGGCGTGCTCTCAAGAAGGAACAACGCCGCGAGGAAATGATCCATCTTGTACCTTCAGCCCAGGAGTTGGAAGTTCTTGGGAAGACGAGTCACGCGGAGCAGCACGACATTGAAGGCACGCTTCATGCTCAGGAGATTCTTGATCGGATGGACGAGTGGAGCCGCAAAGTCTGGGTTGCGCGCGAGTACGGCTATACGTGGAAGCACATTGGGCGCGTTCTAGGAATTCCTGGCGACAGCGTCATGCTTCGCTTCCGACGCCGCATGAAAATTCTACGAGCACGTTTGTCTGGAGGTAGATGAAATGCCAATGTGTCGTGAGGCTCTCCTTCAGTTAGACTTGGCTTGTTTTTCAGATTGAACTGTTAGCGAGTGGACTCTCTCTGAACAGCGAAAGCCAACCCAACGCGGCGGACAAGCGCTTGCTTGATATTCTCCGGCAAGGCCTAGCGACGGAGTTCCCTAATCCCGAGAGGATCGGCTGTCCGGGGAATNNAGTCCGTGTTTCCAAGAATTCAAGGAGTTTCGCAGGCAATCGGCGATCCAGCGCCGACGTGTGCTGACTTGGGTGGCTACTGCTGCTGTTCTGCTCTTCGCGGTGGGGGGATGGTTGTGGGTGCGAGCCCGACGCTCGGTAGAGACGACTGACACGGCTGTCTTGGACCTTCGTGAGCGATCCGTGGCCCGCGGGAAGAGCCAGGCTAACACTGATCAGGCACCTTTGGAGATTGCTCGAACCGCTAAGCACCTGGTCCTTGATCTCCCGATTGGTAGCAAGGAAGGCCCCTACGAAGTCGGTCTACTCACAGAAACAGGTGATGAGATTTTGCGCGCGACGGGGATCGCGGATATGCATGATCACATTACTGATCTGCGAGTCGATGTTGACCTCAGTAGCGTTCGGCCGGAAACATATTCTCTTGGGGTTCGACAGCCTAGTCTTGAATGGACTCGATACCCCATCCGGGTGTTTTGATCCCTACACACTGAGGATCACCAGACTGAGCGCCAGAGGTGTGGCCGCGGGATTGCTTCCGCATCGACAAACGTACCGAGATCGGCGCCTGGGTGGCGTCGGACAAGTAACTCTCACCAGCACGGGATTAGAGACCTGCGCTGCTACTCAAGTTCTCGTGGGTTCAGCGGCACCCACATGACTTGCCCCGTATGGCCTGCCGACCTTCCCAAACGATGAGGGGAGCGACCACTAGAGCTGCTACCGGGTCAGTCCAAGCTACCTGCCAAATGGCATTGACCCCCAAGCCCCCACCAATGCAATCAGTGAGAGGTAAGCACACAAGGCTGATTGAGCGGAATCTGCTCTCAAGGCAGCACTGTCTGTAGCGGAGGAGAGTCTTCGTTTCTCCTTAGAAATCCAGGGCATGATTGCGGCGGCGGCCATCAAACTGGCTATCCCGAGATATGTGCGGTTGGGTTCACTATACTCCAGCAGCGTTAGGGCCGCAGCCGCGACTACATATGCGGCAAGGACAAAAAGCAATATTCCCGCGATTCGGAAAGCACGCCTCTCAGCGTGCTCTTGGACGGGGTGAGCAGGAAACCTCCACAGCACCACCGTCGCTGAGAGGAGTTCGACAGCACTGTCACCGCCGAAGCGAGTAGGGCGGGACTGCAAGCTGCCCATAAAGGATACCGCCGCCTCGACACTCATCCACACAATCGTGATCGCCTGAATTCGTTGAATACCGCGGATGGTGTGCTGCGTCGGAATTTGCCGTATCGAAACCACTGAAAAGCATTATGTACGACACGTTGCCATGGCGCCTGCGTGCGTTCCAGCCCTTGGCGGTTGGGATGAGAACTCAGAACTCCAGCCGCGCCTGAAAGGCGATCATGCGTGGACTGCTGTCGCCACCCAAGCCAACGCCCAGCAGGCCGGTGGGCGGTGAAGTTGTATAGGTAAGCGCTCCAAATCCCGTCTGCGTGAAAGGCTTTCCGGGAATCCCCGCCAGCGTCATGCTGGGAAGCCCAAAGTTCGGATGGTTGAATACATTGAAGAACTGGGCCTCTACTCTGAGCTTCACTCGCTCGCTCACCGGAAACCATTTCGTGAGATAGAAGTCATTCCAGACAAAATCGGGGCCGCGCAGGGCGTTGCGGCCGAGGTTTCCGAATTGGCAATGCTGTGGGTCGTCGCCACCGGCGCACTGCCCAGTACTCGGATCAACGGCGGAAACAAACGCGGCGGGATTGAGCCACTGGAGGGTGCCCGGTTGCGTTACACCAGCGACGGGATGACGCTGGTAGAGCGGAACGCCGGGAACGACGCTTGCGAACTGCGGTCCACTGCCCTGCACAATGCCGTTCCCGTTGGCGGAGTAGGGCGTGCTCAGGACCGAGAACGGCACGCCACTATGCCAGAACATGGTTCCGGAAATCTGCCAGCCGTTGAGCGCCTGCGCCAGCTGGTGATTCCGAACGTGGATTGGCAACTGATACACATATTGCGCGTTGAGGTTGTGCCGGATGTCATAGTCGCAAGGACCATAGTCGCGGGCTAGTTCTCCCGGCAGAGGGGAAAGAATTCCTCCTGCCGAGAACTGCAGGAATCCTCCGTTCGAAACCGTATCCATGCAACGGCTCCAGGTGTAGTTGACCTGTCCTTGCAGGCCGTGCCCCAGGCGCTTCATGGCGGTGAGTTGAAGGCCGTTGTAGTGACTGTTCTCCCCGGTGGCGAGCTGGGTCACCGCGCTGAACCGTGGATCGGTTGGCTGCATGTAGGGGAATGGCGCAAAGCACCCCTGGCACACCGTCTGGTATCCGTTCACTTGGGTTAGATAGGGCTGGTTCACAGCGCGTGTTCCCACATATCGCGCCAGCAAACTCGCCGTGGTTCCGAATTGATGTTCAATTCCCAGGCTCCACTCCATGAAGTACGGAGCATGCAGCGTGCCCGTGGGCACTGCAGTGATCGCCACGGGCGGGAGACACGTTGCAGGATCTGCCTGCGGGGATGCGCACGAAAGCTGGCCTTGAGGGAATCCCGAACTAAATCTTTGATTTGCGGCGACAGTTGCATCCACTGCACTGTTCGGCACTCCCGGAGCGATGGCAGTCCCGCCCACTGTACCCAGCAGACCTCCTTGGAAGGTTTTGTCGTAAGGAGGATTGGTGCCAATCAGGTCGGCCACACTGCCCGGCAAAATGTCGCTGAAGATCCCGAAACCGGTCCGCAGCACAGATTTTGACTCAAACTGCCAGGCGATCGCGGTTCGCGGCTGCAGAATGGCCAGCGGTGTGGACGAAAACAAATTGCCGAGATGAGTCTGGACGGCCGTATTCAGCGGCTGATTCACATCATGCGAGATCGAACTGAAAGAACCGCCAAGACGCGCGATTTGATCGTGGGGATTGAGCGGGTTTGAGTTGAAGGTGTCGCGCACGCCGAATGTCCAGGTAAGCTTCCGCGTCACTTTCCAGGTGTCCTGGGCATATAAATCGAGATTGAGGAAGCGGAATGGTTCGTTCGCCGACAGGGGAAAAGTCTGGGTTGCAGTAGATGCCACTCCATAGATGAATTGCGGCAACGTCGTGTAGGCCGCGGTTGGAACTGTGCCCTGTCCGAAGTCATAGTCATTCAAGCGAAAGATTCGAGTGTTCGTGCCAAACCGGAGTTCGTCAGCGCCATGGCTCCAGGCGAGGTTGTCATTGATGAAGAAGCGAGAAGCTCGCCTGCCTTGCACCCACGTATTGTCGAGCCCTCCAATTGTGGTGAAGGGTGCATTGGCACCACTGCCCTGCAACACAATCGGAAATGCCGCGAGCGTCTTCTGCAAGTTGGCAGGCCCAAACAAGCTTTCGTACCATGAGAACGCTGGATTGAAATAGTTCACCAGGTTTTGTGAAAAGACGTGGGTGTAACCCGCCGCGAATGAGTAGAGAGGCTGAGGAGAGACCGCATCAAACGAAGAGTTGATGGGATCTGTGTAGGCAGCTTGTACGCCCGTGTCCGCCTGAAGACGAAACCAAGCAGTGTCCCTCTGATTGATGTTGTAGTCAATGCGGACCGTTTGTACCTGTTCGTGGTCATCGCTGGAATGCGACACGCTCTGCCGGTTCGCGCAACCGTTTCCATTCGGTGGACTGCCCGGCGGGGTCGTGCCGTCCGAGTTCAAGGGACACCCGAGCACCGCGAGAGGCGTGCCATTGGTGTTTCCGTACAGGGCAAACATCTTTTGGTAGAACGAGACTGATTGCGGGGACGGCGAATAGGTTGATCCGGTTACGGAGTCCGTTCCACCAAGCCGGAGTTGCTGAAGCACGTACTGCTGGAACGCCGTGCTGGGAACCGTCGTGGGTGTCACGATGGGAAGCGCGATCCGAACCCATTCGCTGTCGAAGAAGAAGAAGAGCTTGTCGTGTGCAATCGGCCCGCCCAGACTGCCCCCAAAGTGATTTACCGTCGCTCCGGGCTTGTGATTCCCCGGCGTCGCATTGGTAAAGTAGTCGGCTGCATTCAGCCGAGCACCATTCCACAGTTCGTAGAGATTCCCGTGAAACTGATTTGAGCCCGACTTGGTGACGTAGTTGACCTGGGATGCTCCATACCGTCCTTGATCCACGGCATAGGAAAGAGTATTGACCGTCGCCTCTGAGATGGAATTCAGCCCCAGCACGAGATTGGTGGAGAGGCCGCTGTTGAGGTTGGTAAGCGGGTCGTTCGTTTCCAGCCCGTCAACGATGTAACCGTTGGAGAGGGCGGGGAGGCCGTTGAATTCCACATTGCCGTAGCCGTTTGTACCACCAACAAAATCATTGCCGCTGCCTGCTGTATTGATGAGGGCGCCAGCGGCAAACTGCAGCGGGTAGGTGAGATCGCCGCCTGGATTGGGCAGATCCTCCAAGGTTGGGGCATTTAAGGTGGTCGATGTGTTGGCGTTCTCCGGATTGAGGATAGGAGCCTCGCTGCTGACCTCCACCGTCTCACGGGATCGGGCCACACCAAGGGTGAAATCCACGGTTTGCTTTTGGCCTAGGCCCGAAACGACATTATTATTTTGCCGTGGCTCGAAGCCTGGCGCTTCCACCTTGACCGAGTAAGTACCCGGCTTTAGTTGGGGGAAGTTGAATCGGCCTGCATCATCGGTTTTGGCGATGCGCCTCAGTCCGGTCTCAGAGTTGGCGATCGTCACAATGGCGCCGGGCACGACGGCATTGGATGTGTCCCGAACCTGGCCAACAATGGCACTGGTGGTTTCGCCTTGTGCCTGCGCTTTCACTGGAGCAAGACACGCCACCGTCAACATAATAAAAGCAAAGTGCACTGCCCGCGCCATGAACACCCCACTCATTTCCTAAGGCGGCACTCTGTCCCCAATAGGATCTATTAACCAGCGATTATTCTATGAAGTTAATCACAGTTAACACAAAGAAGCAAGGACCTAAGTGGCGTGGCATCTTCGACTCGCTACCGAGCCTGCGCACGTATGGTTTCGCGAACAATTGAGGAGGACCGCGCGCACAATCTGACCAAATTCGGGTAGACAATCGTGTCGTCGGTAACTCGACCCTGCAAAGACGGTTTCTTGCCCTGTGAAACTAGGTCAATGTTCTGGCCTAGTGCACCTTTACCATGCTGTAAACAGGTTGGAAGCCTTCAGGACCGTGCCGTCTAGCTTGGGTAAGTGCGAACCGATCATTTTTTCTGCGGCAACTCGGGGTCGTTTGTAGGGTCGAAATAGCGCGTATCGGTGGGACCAAAGCCGTAGATGTTCACGATTACGGGCTGGTCTGCGGTGCGGGCAAAATGGTTGGTACCAGCTGGTTCCGAATAAACACTTCCCGGCGGAAGCAACTTCAACTCGGCTTCTTCGAAATGCGTGCCATAGCCAAACCGCCAATTTCCGGAAACTACGGTGGCCATCCGGTCATCTCGATGAGAGTGCGCCCCGGTGTGATCACTCGATGGCCATGCTTTTCCAGCAAGGGGACCAACAAGTCCCACGTACCCGTTGACTGCCATGCGCCGTGCACAAGGACGAACGTCGACATGGGGCAGAGTGTAACAGGTCGAGATTGACTTGCGTTCTGCGTGGCCCAGGAGCCAACCGCCCATCGCATCCGATCAGCGCCATCGCGCAGTTACAGCACAGAGCGCTGAGTGATCGCCTCAAAGCGAGGCTCGGGACCAAGTTTGTCTACGAGTGGATCGACGCTGAGCCATGCCGCCCTGCAGCAGCGAAGCTTACACGCCAGCTCCGAGTTGTCGAGAGCAGCCACTGGTTGATCCAGCCCAGCCAGGATGGTGGATATGAAGTACCGCGAGACGTATCTTTGGGACGCGCTAAGTTCCAATTGGTTGAGAAATGTCAATGGCCTCATTGCACTTGCCGGCAAAAGCATAAGTAGCGTCCCCGGGTTCCGTCCCCGGGTTCCTATACGGCGGGGATTTCGCATGAGTCCAGGGTAAGGACTAGTCGGTAGTTGCCCACTGTCCGAGTGGACCGTGACACGGGCGGAGACGTTCGGTTCTCAGACTCGTTCGCACCCATCCCGCCGGTGCTTGTTTTTAGGGAACGCCCCCGAAAATAGTTTTCCCAATTGTAAGCAGCTCACGCCTCGCGGGCATGTTCCTGTCTGTTACGCCAGCCCAATTCGGTGCAGGAAGTCCTGAAAGCGGGAATCGGCACGGAAGGAGTCAAAGGCAGGCTCAGTCTGAACCCAGTAAAGCAAGAAGACAGAACGTTGCTGGTAAGCCTTCTCCAGACTGGCAAACATTGCCTCGGTCCCGCCGAGCCGAGCTTCGACCACTGCCAGTTCAAAGGGATCTGTCCAAGAGCTTGAGGCGAGGGATTTTTGTCGGCTTAACCAATAAGCGCGCGCTCCCTGAGCGGAAAATTCCTGCCGCACAGCCGCAAACTCCTGTTTTGCCGGCTGGGGATCTTCTCCGGAAGCGATCGCCTCCTTCTCTCTAACGTTAATCGCTCTGGCGAGGTCCCCCTTTTGCTCATAAGCAGCTGTTAAGAACCAATTCAGGAGCGCGTCGTTCGGATCGGTCTTCAGGCCCTGGGCCGCCTCCTCAACGAGCCGGTCGTATTGATGAGAGGCGAGAAGAGGCGTCATTGCCAGCGAGTTTACGACGGAAGAAAAGGGGTCCAACTCTTTTGCTCGTTGCATCTCCGCCAAAGATTCCTCAACACGCTTCCTCTGCGCCAAATACATTCCGTACCAGAGGTGAGCGGTAGCATTATTCGGATTGAGCTCAATCGCGCGCTGGAACTCTCTTTCCGCGCCGGGGAGGTCCCAGTAACGAGCGTATTTGACCCATGCCAGAGCGTGATGGGCCATACCGAGATTAGGGTCAATCTCCAGAGCTTTGGTCGCTGCCGCCTCCGCCTTCTGCAAGGCTTCCTGCGGCGGAAGGATATATAAGCCCGCTGCCCACCCGTGGGACTCGGCCAGGCCCGCGTAAGCTGGGAGTGTAAACATCCCCACTCAAGCCAAGACCGGGCTTGAGTGGGCCATCCGCGGATTCCGTCGCGATCTCTCTCTGCAGGGATGGCCAATTGTGTCCGATAGAATAAACATATAGTGTGTCTGCTCGGAGGCTTGGTGTACGGGGGAAAATGAATGCTCAGGGACGAGAACATAAAGGCCATTCAACTGGCGGCGGAGCGGTACAACGCGAAGGACGTGGAAGGCTATCTGGCGCTTTATGACAGGGGTGTTCTGCATCACGGGTTCGGCAACACAAAGCGCGGCGTCGGAGGGCTGAGAGAGCATTTCCAGCAGCTTTTGCGGGGCTTTCCCGACCGGAGAATCGATAGTCAGGATATCTTCTGCGACGGCGAAAAAGTGGCCCACCGGTACATGTTTTATGGGAGGCACAAAGGCGAGTACATGGGATATGCTGCCACCAACAACTTCGTCGTCGCCCCCGGAGTGCTGCTGCATCTGTTCGACCGCGGAAAGTGCGTCGAAGTCCGGCAGATGATCGACAACGCGAGGTTTCTAGCCGCGATCGGCGCCATCCCCAAGCTTCCCAAATCGCAGGCGGCTATTGCGAGGGAATCAACTGCACGTTGATCCTCGCCTGCCTGCACGACGATCCCGAATTCCAGCGCCTGGGTGGTAGGGCCGCCTCGGATCAGGGCGGGGGGTGGCCCACTCAAGCCTGGTTTCGGCTTGAGTGGGGATGTTCACCGACGGCGATGGTAGCAGCAGAAAGTGACGAAATGACTCTGCCCGCTGAGGTGAAAACGCGTTAGTCCCCATGGCATGAGGACAATCTAAAGGCTATCTCATAAATCGGTTTTGGGAAGGGCATGGCTTCAGCCGTCCGGCGCGGGGACGGGCTCAGGCGAGGTTGAGGGGGCAATGGCCTTCGACCGTAAGGACTACGGGATGACTCATGGCATTCCTTTCGTCACGATCGCCGATCGCATCGAGGTGACTGTCGACCTCAAGGGGAAGCGAATCAGCGGGCCTGCGTTGGTCTTTAAACCGTAGGCAGCAAACAATAGGCAGCCTTCAAAATTTGCCGGAGTGCCTCCGGACTGCCTGAAGAGATTGATCCGCAACGAACAACTCAGTGTTTAATCGCTAGGGAGTTCTCGAGGTTTTCAGGCGTGAAGAGTTTCTCGTCGAGATGTTGATTGAACTTGACCTCGTCGATGGTCAGGACGGTGCGGGTTCTTTACCTCTACGGACTTCATCTCGACGTGGCGTGCGCTCCAGATGTTGGCACCTTTCTTGAGCCCGGAGGCGTGAAGTTCGCGGACCAATTTTCCGTCCCGGTCGTACCTTTCGGCATGCGGGATGACCGGAACATCCTGAACTATCCGGTAGTAGACATACTTATATTGTGACCGGGTGGCATCCACTGGGATTGCCTGGCGTTTCCCATTACTAATCCTCTTTGAGCTTCCTAATTCGTTCCTTGATGAGTGATTGGCGGGTAGTCACACAGCGAAGTCTTCGTCAGCCACGTCTCTCGATTGCCAAGGGTTTAACGGGCAGTTCCCCAAATCTATCGTTTATCCTTAACTAAGCTCAAGGCCGAACCCCAATGAATATCCAGTTTGACCCTTTATCATGGATGTACCTGATCACCGGAGTCGTTTCATTGCTCTCAGACGAACCAGGAAACGACGTGGATCTTCCATGGTAATGCCAAGCTTGAAGACTGGCCATGATGCCGCTCGCCGCCGATTCTGGTTGGCGATGTCGGGGTTTGTCATGGCGCTTGCGCTACTGCCCTTTTCCTACAAAGTCGA
>PLEA01000364.1 GCA_003136335.1 Acidobacteriaceae bacterium
ATCGACGGTCACAACTCGCACACCAATGTTTGCTCGTCATCGGCGCGCCTCGGTTATTTGCTGTGGCACTATGCCGACCGGCCATCGCCCGATCACGCGAACGCTCGCTTTATTCTGTTGCTTTCGGCGCATCTGGAGTCGGGGCATTATTTCAATCCGCATGCACAGCGGATTATCGACGGAAAGATGGCGGGCGCGAAGCTCGCGGTGATGGACCCGCGTCTGTCGAACACGGCGAGCATGGCGGATTACTGGATGCCGACTTATCCGGGGACGGAAGCGGCGGTTCTGCTCGCGATGGCGAAGGTCATTCTCGACGAAAAACGTTTCGACGCTACTTTCGTGAAGAACTGGACGAACTGGGAAGAACTGGAAGTCGCTGGATTCCGAGCGAAAGGCCAGAGTTTTGAGGCGCTCATTGAAGAGTTGAAGAAACACTACGCGCAGTTCACGCCGCAATTCGCCGAGAAGGAAAGCGGAGTTAAGGCGGAGGTCATCGTCAAAACGGCGCGCGAGATCGCGACTGCGGGAAGCCGTTTCGCGTCGCACCTGTGGCGCGGCAGCGCTTCGGGGAACTTGGGGGGATGGCAGCCGGCGCGGGCATTGATGCTGCTGCACGTGCTGACCGGCTCGGTGGGAACCGAAGGCGGACACAATCTGAACGCGTGGAATAAGTTCGTGCCGAAGACATTCAGGGTTCCGCCGCCGCAGAAGCGTTGGAATGAATTGCTCTATCCGCAGGAGTGGCCGCTGTGTACGCATGAGATGTCGTTTCTGCTGCCGCACTTTCTAAAAGAAGGGCGAGGGCGCATTGAGGCTTACTTTACGCGCGTGTTCAATCCGGTCTGGACGTTTCCGGATGGCTTCTCGTGGATCGAAATGCTGCGCGACGAGGAGAAGGTCGGATTGCACGCGGCCCTTACGCCCACATGGAGTGAGACGGCGTGGTTCGCCGACTATGTTTTGCCCATGGGATTCAGCTCCGAGCGCCACGACTTGATGAGCCAGGAATCGTACGCGGGCAAGTGGATTGGTTTCCGACAGCCGGTGAATCGTGTGTTACGCGAGAGAAGCGGCGAGAAATTTGAGTACACCTATCAGGCGAATCCAGGCGAGGTGTGGGAAGAGGACGAGTTCTGGATCAACTTGTCGTGGGCGATCGATCCTGATGGAGCGATGGGCATTCGGCAGTATTTCGAATCGCCCTACAAGCCTGGGCAGAAGCTCACGGTGGACGAATACTACGGGTGGATTTTCGACAACTCCGTTCCTGGTCTGCCCGAGACCGCCAAGAAAGAAGGACTCACGCCGTTGCAGTACATGCGCAAGTACGGCGCGTTCGAGGTGACGCGGGATGTCTACAAGCAGAATGAGAAGCCCATCGCGGCGGCCGATCTGGCAGGCTCGAAAGTGGAGGCGAACGGCGTGGTCACGAAGGAAGGGAAACCGGTTGGCGTGATGGTCGAGGACAAGCCAGTCGTGGGTTACAAGACTCCCTCGCGAAAGCTGGAGCTGTTCTCGAAAACCATGGCTGACTGGAAGTGGCCGGAGTTCACGCTGCCGGAGTATTACCGCAGCCACATTCATCGCTCGGCGCAGGCAGCTTCTCTGGGGCAACCGGCGGAAGATTTCGATGCGAAGTACATGCCCGTAGTCGAGTGGCCGAAAGAGGCGCAGGGCGAGGTTTACACGCTGCTGCCGATTTTTCGTTTGCCCAATCTTATTCACACACGCTCGGGCAATGCCAAGTTCCTGTACGAGATTTCCCATAAGAATCCTTTGTGGGTGAATCCAGTGGACGCGAAGAAACTCGGCGGGGTGCGCACCGGGGAGTTGATGAAAGTGCATACGGAGATTGGCTATTTCGTGCTGCACGCCTGGGTTACCGAAGGATTGACGCCGGGAGTCGTCGCCTGCTCTCACCATCTCGGCCGTTGGCGCATTAATAAAGAGGATCAGGTGGAGCGCATGTCGAGCGCGTGGGTCGATCTGAAGGAAGTTGGCAAGGGGCAGTGGAAGATGCGACAACTTGAAAGTGTTTCACCTTACGAGAGCGCCGATCCGGAGACGAAGCGCGTGTGGTGGAGCGATGCCGGGGTGCATCAGGACATTACGTTTCCCGTTCACCCGGACCCCATCAGCGGCATGCACTGCTGGCATCAGATGGTGCGCGTGGAAAAAGCTGGGCCGGATGATCGGTATGGAGACATTTTTGTGGACACGAATCTTTCGTTTGCGGTTTATCAGAGATGGAAGGCGCTGGCGCGTCCTGCGCCGGGGCCGGGCGGGCTGCGGCGGCCGTTGTGGATTCCGCGGGTGATGCGGCCTGAGGAGGCTGCGTACTACATGAAGAAGTCGTAAGTGGACGACGAAGTTCTCGCCCGCGAAAGTGGCGGCGTGCCCGCCACCAAAGCCGCCGGGACGGCGGCCCTACGGCCGGGAGGTCTTTTCTAGCGGCAGGGTGAACGAGAATACTGAGCCGCTGCCTAATTGGCTGACCACGCCGATCGTGCCGCCGTGGGCTTCTACGATTACTTTCGCGATTGCCAGGCCCATGCCGGTGCCGGGGGCAGTGTAACGCTGGTGTTGGCCGCGATAGAATTTTTCAAAAATCAGCGACTGCTCGAACGAATCGATGCCGGGCCCGCGGTCGGAAACACTGGTGACCAGGCGGTCGTCTTTGACTTCGCTGGTTACTTTAATCGGCACTCCGGGGTCGGAATATTTGCCGGCATTTTCCAGGAGGTGCATCAGCACTTCGCGGACGCGCTGTACATCCATGCGCACTCGGGGTAAGGTCGCAGAAGCCACCACCTCTACCGGATGATTTTCGAGCGAGGCCTTAGCGTCCTGCAGAGCCGGTTCGAGCGCCTCCCGGATGGGATGAGGCTGCAAATCGAGTTTGAACATTCCTGCATCAAGCTGCGCCATCTCCGCGGCTTCGCCCACCAGACGATTCAGGCGGTCGGTCTCTTCGTCGATGACGGTCAGCAATTCGCGTCTGCCCTGGTCGTCGAGCGTGGCGGCTGATAATAAGGTCGTAACGCTGGCCTTGATGGAGGTGAGCGGAGTACGGAACTCATGCGTCACCGAATCGAGCAAGGCCGTTCGCAGGCGCTCATGTTCCTGCTCGGCTCTGTTTTTGCTGAGCGCCTCCAGCGCGCGGGATCGCTCGATCGCCAGACCCGCCAAGCTTCCCAGGGCATCGAGAGTTTCTCGCGAGAGTTCGTCTCCCGTCACGCCCAACGCACCTACTGTGCGCATTCCCAGGCGCAGAGGCACGTAGGAAACGCCGCCCTGCGTGATGGGTTCGCCGCGCAAGAGTGTGGAGCGCAGCACGGTTTCTTCGAATTTGGCATCGAGCGATGAGCGGTAGACGGTGGGATGATCCGCTGCCATGACGGTGACGCTGCCCACAGAAAACGTCTCTTGCACGTAGAGCGGAAGAGCATTCAGCAGTTCGAGAACGTTCTCTGACGCCAGCAAGCGCTGGCTCAGTCCGAAAAGCCGCTCCACTTCGCGGCGGCGTTGTTTCGCGCCTTCCGCCTCGCGACGTGCACGTTCCGCCAGGTTGCTGGCGACGAGTGCGGTTATCAGGAAGGCGAACAGTGCTACCCAGTTCTGAGGATCGGAGATGGTGAACGTCCCGATTGGGGGCAGAAAGAAAAAATTGAAGGCCGCAGTGGCACCCACGGCCATCACCACCGCATAGCGCAATCCCCAGTAGGCCGAGGTGAGCAGGACCATCACCAGGAACATCAACGCGACGGTCGTATGATTGACCTGCAGCTTGAAATCTACGGTCGTGATCACGCCGATGGCGGCGACTACAAGTGCGTAGCGCACCAACTGCGTGCGAGGCCCGGTTTTCACATCCGCATTGTACGATGGACTTGACGATGGACGTGACAATTCCGACGCCGAGAAAGACAATAGCTGCGATGACCAAAACGCCCGAGGACTGGCTGAACGAGGTTTCTCCGGAAAAGCCGCGGGGAATCTTCAAGCTCTTCCTCGGCTACGCACCCGGCGTGGGCAAGACTTATAACATGCTGAGTGAGGCGATCCGCCGTGCCAGTCGAGGGGAAGATGTCACTGCGGGCATGGTGGAGAGCCATGGTCGCAAGGCCACTGCGGAACTCGCCGCCAAGCTCGACCGCATCCCGCCTCGCCAACTCGAGTACAAGGGCACCACGTTTGAAGAGATGGACCTGGACGCCATTCTTGCGCGCAAACCGGCTGTGGTCGTCGTCGACGAACTGGCTCATACCAACATCGAGGGCAGCAAGCACGCGAAGCGGTATGAGGACGTCATGGAACTGCTGGAGGCAAAGATCGATGTGCTCTCCACCATGAATGTGCAACACGTGGAGAGCGTCGGCCCAACCGTGCAACAGATCACGGGCGTGCAGGTTCGAGAAACTGTTCCGGATTGGGTCATGCAGCGCGTGGACGAAATCGTCCTCGCTGATCTCACGCCCCAGGCCCTGCAAAAACGAATGCAGCGCGGCGACATTTATCCTGTAGACCGGGCGCAACGCGCGCTCTCGCATTTTTTCCGACCAGGCAATCTCATCGCATTACGCGAACTGGCGCTGCGGCAGGTCACGGGAGTCGTCGACCGCAGTCTCGATGCCTTTTTGGAAAAGGACGGAACGCAGCCGGCACACACCGTGCGGGAACGCATCGGGGTCTGTGTCAGTTCGAATCCCGCGGCGCAATACTTGATTGCCCGTGGTTCGCGAATGGCGCAGGCAATGGGCGGCGAACTTTACGTTTTCTATGTTGATGTCGGGCGCGATACGCGTCCTGAGGATCAAAAGACTTTGGCGGAGAATGTGCGATTCGCGGAGAACTTGGGAGCCCGGGTGGTGCGCGGTTCCGGTAGAAGCATTGCCGACGGGGTTGCCCAGTTGGTACGCGAGAACCACATTACGCAAGTAATTTTCGGCCGGTCTGCGCGCACCGGATGGCAGCGATATCTATATTTATCGGCCATCCAGCGATTTCTTCGGGACTCGCCTTCCGTGGATGTGCACATTGTGACGCAGGAGGCTCGCTGATGGCGGATCGGCCTCACATTCTCGTGGTGGATGACGAACCGCAGATCACGCGCGTGCTGCGCACCAGTCTTGCGGCGCAAGGGTATGACATCCGCATCGCCAACAGCGGCGAGATGGCGCTGGAAATCATGAAAGACTGGACGCCCAACCTGATTATTACGGACCTGTCGATGCCGTCGATCGACGGCATTCAGCTTTGCCGCACGGTTCGCGCCGTTTCTCAGGTGCCCATCGTTGTGCTCTCGGTTCGCGACAAGGAGCAACAGAAGGTGGAGGCGCTCGACGCCGGTGCCGACGACTACGTTACCAAGCCATTCGGCATGAATGAATTGTTGGCGCGGGTGCGGGCCAATCTTCGCCGCGTACCCACGGAGAGCGAAGCGGCTGACGCGGTAATCGAGATTGGTGATTTTCGCATCGACACCGGCGCCCATAAAGTTACCGTTCGTCGCGGCGAAGTGCGGCTGACTCCGAAAGAATTCGATCTGCTCGTCTTCCTGGCGCGCCGTGCCGGCAAAGTCGTGAACCACCGCACTTTGTTAGGCGCGATCTGGGGTGGGCAAAGTACGGAGCAGGTGGAATATTTGCGCGTGTTCGTCGGCCAGTTGCGCAAGAAGCTGGAACCGGATGCCTCCTCGCCGCGCTACATCGTCACCGAACCCTGGGTGGGATACCGGTTCGAACCGGGGGAATAAAGCATTTCGTCACCGCAGACCCGCGACAGGCTTCCAGTTTCTTACGAACATTCTATAAACCTCTTATTCAATCTTTACGCCTTTCGTCATCAAATCTGTCGAGGGCGGAAGGGACGAAAGCAGTTTGCCCGCGAGCGTGAAACATGCTTCTACTGCTATTGGGATTATTGATCAGGCTGCGCAAGAGTGAAAGGCGCGACCCTCGGTCATGCGAAGCTCGGTCTGGCAGTTTCACCGAACCACAGAAAGGCTAGGACTTCATGTCGACGATTCAGGATGTCTCTGCAGAACAACTGGCGAAACTGTTCCATCACTATCAAGAGGCTTTGGCTCATGACAGCGACCGTCACGAAAGCGGGGCAGAATCCTCTTCATGGGATCGCACTCCACAGAACGAGCGCAAACTGATGGTGGCCGCAGCCCGTTTGGCGCTGCTCGAATTGGCCACGACACCCGCCGAACCCTCGAGCCGGAAGTATTACGCTAAGCCGGGCGAAGCTGAGTGGGGCTGCTAACCCATTGTGGGGCACCGCCGGACTCTCGGAGGGAATCCCCGGAATGACTCGCACGATTCTCCTTACCAATTCTTTATGAACTCTTGATCCCGCCCTTACGCGCGGAGTTGTCCAATGGCGATGAGAAGCTTTCCAGTGACAGGTGTGCCGGCGGCGTTATGAGAGTTGCACTGGCAATACTGTGTATCGGCGCGGTGACGTTTCTAGTGCAGGTTCTTGCAGCTCTGATGAAGGAGACAAAGATTGTGCCTGGCAGGACGGTAATTCACTTTGCGAAATTCAAACCAGCCAAGCGGCCCGGAGAATTGATAGAGATGATTCCTGAAACTGAGGCGCGACACGTTTCAACGAGAAGTGCCGAACGCATAGCTCTGTGATTTCAGGATCGCGGCATCTCGAAGTGGGCCGAGGAGATTAGTCATGCAGGACGTTTTGTGGATCGCGGTCACCATCGTATTTTTCGCAGTATCGATTGCTTATGTGCGTTTCTGCGATCGCATGAAGTAGGAGGATGACATGGATGTACAGTCTCTCATCATGCTTATTATCAGCGCGCTGGTGACTGGGTATTTGTTCTACGCGCTGTTGCGTCCCGAGAAATTCTGAGCGGAGCTTTCTGATGACTATCAATGGCTGGCTGCAGATTTTCATATTCCTGGGACTGATCTTCGCGGTCACCAAGCCGCTCGGGATCTTCATGACGCGGGTGTTCGCGCGCGAGCGTACATTCCTCGATCCTGTGCTGCGACCCCTCGAGCGCCTGCTTTATCGCGTTACCGGCGTGGATGAATCGCACGAGATGCGCTGGACCGAGTACGCGACCACCATGCTGATGTTCAGCGCGGTGTCGATGCTCGTCCTCTATCTCATCGAGCGAATACAGGGTGTGCTGCCGTTCAACCCGCAGCATCTCGCGGCAGTGACGCCTGAGCACCTGGCTTTTAATACCGCCGCATCGTTCACCACTAACACCAACTGGCAGGCCTATTCCGGCGAGACGACCATGAGCTACTTCACGCAAATGGCGGGCCTCGCGTTTCACAACTTCGCCTCGGCGGCGACCGGCATCGTGCTGGCAATTGCCTTCATTCGGGGGATTGCCCGGCGGCAGATGAATACACTGGGAAATTTCTGGGTCGACTTTGTACGCTGCTGTTTGTGGGTGCTGCTGCCATTTTGCGTAGTGGGATCTCTGCTCCTGGTTTCGCAAGGAGTGGTGCAGAACCTGAAGCCCTACGACACCGTGAAACTGGTCGAGCCGCAACAGGTGCAACGGGTAGGTACTGACGGCAAGGCCGTCGTGGATGCCACCGGCAAAGCCGTCATGGACACGGTCACCACGCAGACGATTGCGCAGGGCCCGGTGGCTTCGCAGGAAATCATCAAGGAATGGGGGACGAACGGTGGTGGATTCTTTAACGCCAATAGCGCCCACCCGTTTGAAAATCCCACGCCACTTACAAATCTGATCGAAATGTTTGCCATCTTCGCCATCGGCTCCGGCCTGACCTATACGCTCGGCCGCATGACCGGATCTCCCTCTCACGGGTGGGCAGTATGGTCGGCGATGGCAATTTTATTTCTCGCGGGCGTAACTATCGCGTACTGGGCGGAGGCGCATGGCAATCCGCTGTATCCCTCGACCATCGCGCAGCGCGCCTCGAACTCGCAGCCGGGCGGCAACATGGAGGGCAAGGAAGTGCGCTTCGGCATCGCCAACTCCGCACTGTTTGCCACGGTGACGACCGACGCCAGTTGCGGCGCAATCAACGGCTGGCATGATTCCTTCACGCCGCTGGGCGGCATGGTGCCGCTGGTGAACATCATGCTGAGCGAGGTTATTTTTGGCGGAGTGGGCTCAGGAATGTACGGGATTCTCATCTATGTCGTCCTGGCCGTATTCATTGCGGGCCTGATGGTTGGGCGCACGCCGGAATATCTGGGCAAGAAGATCGAGGCCTATGACGTCAAGATGGCGATGCTGACATCGCTGGTTTTTCCGCTGATCATTCTTACGCTCACCGGTATTTCAGTGGTCAAGGGCTTCGGAACGGCGGGCATTTCGAATCCCGGACCCCACGGCCTGAGCCAGATTCTTTACGCGTTTACTTCGTCCGCCGGGAACAACGGCTCAGCCTTCGCAGGACTGACCGTGAACACGCTCTGGTACGACACCGCCACGGGAATCACCACGCTGGTGGGCCGCTTTTTCATGATCATTCCGATGCTGGCCATCGCAGGGAACCTGGCGCAGAAAAAATACGTGCCGCCGTCGCTCGGCACATTTCCGGTCACGACGCCGCTGTTCACGTTGCTTTTGATCAGCGTCATCCTGATTCTGGGCGCACTCACATTCTTCCCGGCTCTGAGCCTGGGGCCGATTCTCGAGCACCTTCTCATGCAGGTGGGAAAGACTTTTTAGGAAACTATGGCCAGCCATCACAAGTCGGTTTGGGATTTGAAACTGGTTCGCAGCGCCGCCTGGAGTTCGCTGCTCAAGCTGAATCCCCGCAATATGATGGGGAATCCTGTCATGTTCGTGGTGGAAATCGGCAGCGTGATCACGACCGTGCTTTTGATTCTCCATTCGCACCAGGATTTTCGCTTCAATCTTCAGATCACCTTGTGGTTGTGGTTCACCGTTTTGTTTGCCAACTTCGCCGAGGCCATGGCGGAGGGCCGCGGAAAGGCGCAGGCGGAAACCCTGCGGCGCGCCCGGTCGGAAACCATTGCGAAGCGAATTGCCTCCGACGGCAAGATCGAAGAAATTCCGAGCGCCAAGCTGCGCTCCGGCGACCTGGTTTCCGTCGCTGCCGGAGACCTTATCCCCGGGGACGGAGAGATTGTCGAGGGTGTGGCATCGGTGGACGAATCTGCGATCACCGGCGAGTCCGCACCTGTGATTCGCGAAGCGGGTGGCGATCGTTCGGCGGTCACGGGCGGGACACGAGTCCTGAGCGATTACATCAAGGTCAAGATCACGTCGAACCCCGGAGAAACGTTTCTCGACCGCATGATCGCGCTGGTGGAAGGGGCTGCACGCCAGAAGACGCCCAACGAAATCGCTCTGAACATTCTGCTGGCTGGACTGACTATTATCTTTTTGTTGGCCGTGGTCACGCTGCAGCCGTTTGCGATTTACTCTGGATCGCCGCAGACGGTTTTCGTGCTGGTCTCGCTGCTGGTCTGCCTGATCCCTACGACCATTGGCGGGCTGCTGTCGGCCATCGGTATTGCGGGCATGGACCGGCTGGTGCAGCACAATGTACTCGCGATGTCGGGACGGGCGGTCGAGGCCGCGGGAGACGTGAACACGCTGCTGCTCGACAAGACTGGCACGATTACTTTCGGCAACCGCCAGGCCACGGAATTTCTGCCCGCCTCTAGCGTGACCGAAGCCGACATGGCGGATGCGGCGCAACTCTCCTCGTTGGCGGACGAAACTCCGGAGGGCCGCTCGATTGTTGTGCTGGCCAAGGAAAAATACGGACTACGCGGCCGCGACTTCGCGGCCCACGAAGCGGAATTCATCGCATTTACCGCACAGACCCGTATGTCGGGGGTCAATCTGGATGGACGGGAGATCCGCAAAGGAGCGGCTGAAGCCATCGCGCGCTATCTCGAGCAAAATAATTCGGCCATGCCTCAGGATGTGCGCGCCGCCGTGGAGCGGATCGCGTCTTCCGGAGGGACGCCTCTGGTGGTCACGGAGAATCGCCGGGCAGTGGGCGTGATTCACCTCAAAGACGTGGTTAAGGGAGGAATTCGCGACCGCTTCGCGCAGTTGCGTTCCATGGGTATTCGCACCGTGATGATCACCGGCGACAATC
>PLEA01000646.1 GCA_003136335.1 Acidobacteriaceae bacterium
CGCGTCTGCCAATTCCGCCACGATGGCAAGTGGACTTACATTGCAGCGGCGGCCACTCGGCCACCGTATCAGGAAGACCTACACCTTCATTTTACAGACACGACGCCGAGTGTCAAACCTCGCACAAGCGGGATGCCAGCCCTACCCCAGCTTCGCACTCATCGTAATCTTCGCATTCAGCACCTTCGACACGGGACACCCCTTCTCCGCCGCTTCCGCACATTTCTGAAACGTCGCTGCATCCGCGCCCGGAACTTTCCCCACCACATCAATATGGCTGGCCGTGATCGTCCATCCCGAATCCAGCTTTTCCAAACTCAGCGTAACCGTGGTCGAAATGCTCTCCGCCGTCAGATTAGCTCCGCCCAACTGCCCCGATAGCGCCATCGAAAAACATCCCGCGTGCGCCGCCGCAATCAGTTCCTCGGGATTCGTCCCCTGCCCATTCTCAAACCGTGTCGAAAAAGAATACTGCGTGTCTTTCAGCACTCCGCTCGGAGCCGAAATCGTTCCTTTCCCGTCCTTCAGCCCACCCTTCCAAACCGCACTCGCCTTACGTTGCATGATCGTCTCCTCCGTATGATTTCTTCACACGCTAGTCTCTCATTGTAGACGGAACTCAACCTAGACGGAACTCAACGGGCCTGTCAGGATAGACATACCGTAGCAGCCTCGTTGTATCGGAAAGTGAAACGAACGGCGAGCATCAAGCGATTTTGACGGGATCGATAACTGACAGCTCGCGGCTTCCAGATTCAAGAAGCGGATTGAAAAGGCTCGTCGGTGCGGTTATCTCTCAAACGGAACCGAGCGGCTGGGCAGCCGCATCACACTGCAATCTTTTTCCGCCTGCGCAGCAGACCTTGAAGTTTCCACCTTCCGGTCCGGATTCTCGCGTTCCGCGATCTGCCTCTTTACGCGATCGATCAGAACCACAAGTTTTTTCGACTCATGATCTCTCTCGGCCTGCTTGCACATCTTCTGGAAATCTTGGGGAGCGTAGCTAACACGATTTGTCATGGGGGATGATTCACCTATGAAGAGAAGCCCCAGCCTACCCCATCGCCCGAGACTTGCCAAGCCCCAGCGGCGGCGCACAGCGATTCCGCAACGAGAGGCCGCGAAGAGCCGAAGCCCGAGTGTTCTGCTGGATTTGGGGATTGATGAGATGGCTGAGGAGATTCGCATGACGTTTTGCGGACCTATATCTGGCAAGGAGGCATGCCGATACTCGCCTGAGCGACACGGGAGGTCAGGCGGAGGCACGAAGCAGAGGGGCCGACCGAAGGCGGAAACGAGGGATCAGGGGGAGCGGTTTGGGGAAGCCATTTCTTGCAGGAACTCAGCCGTCATCAAACGGGCCCAGAGAACTTGGCTCGTATCATTGCGAGCCGCCGCTTTCAGGTTGAGCGCAAAGAAGGCATGGAAGAGGTTGTAGGCCAGAAAGGTCAGCAGCAAGAAACATTCGATGGCATTGGGATCATGGCGAAAAACGTGATCGGAATGCCATTGCTGGGCGAGCTCTTGGAAAGCGTAATTCTCGATATCCCAGCGCTGGTGGCCGAAAATAACGGTGCGCTCGGTAGGAAGTTGGGCCGCGGGTGCGGTAGTCACCCAGATCCACTCGCTGCTGAGGAGCTCCTGTTGGTGATCGAGTTGCCGTCGTACCTGGTGAGTTTCCCGCGAGCGAATCACCCGCACCGGCGTCTGCACCTGCGGCCAGGAAGTCAGGTCGGAAACATCCCACCATTCACAGTGTCGACCGCGATAGCTACCCCGTTGCGGCGCCTGTTGGGCAAACAGCGCCGTCGCATCCACATACAGGTCCCGGCGTTCTTGCTTCAACACCACCAGCGCATGTTTGCCGTGCGTCAGCAGGAAGTTGAAAAAGGGAGCCGTTGCATAAAGCGCATCGGCCAATAGCAAGTCGAACGCCCGCGGGTAGCGCGTCAAAACGCGTGCCAGCAACCGGAGGGCGGTTTGGACTTCGTCTTCGCCGGCACGTTGGGGTTCCTGATCCAGCAGTAAACGCAGCGCGGGTCGGCCGGGAGGAGCGGCCGGTAATAACATCAGGGTGACTTGGCGGTGATAGTGCTGCAAGCGATCGCCGTGTTCGGTATGGAGGGTGCGCTGCAAGCAGCCGGCACAGTGACGCCGGTAACTGGCGTGGCTTTCGTGGCCGTCCAGCACGGCGAGGCCGATGCCCTGATGATCGGGCAGAGCCTTGTTGCGTTTCAGCTGTTGATAGACCAGGAAGATACTTTGCCGGAGTTGGTCAGCGTAGAGTCCGGCAGGGACCCGCCCCAGGGTGTCGGCGCTGGCCAGCGGTTCGCGCAGCCATTGTTTCCAGAAGCGCGGGGCGGGGATTTGGGCCAAAGCGTTGAGGCTGGGCAGGCGTGTCCAGAACATGACCAGAGCAGCTTTGACCACGGCGGGAGTGGAACGACGCGGATCCAGTCTGCGATCTTCCAGAGGCGCCAGCAGCGTCGCGGAGAGGCAGAAGATCTTTTCGCCGTAGCTGATCAGGCGGCGGAGAACCTTAGCGCTTCCTTTCTTTAAGTCGCTTCCACTCCAGTTCCGAAACCTCTTCGATCAGTTCCTGCATTTTGCGATAGTCATGGACGGCACGCCGGACGCGCTCCTGCCAAGCCTGGGGGACACAAATCTGGCGCAGCTTTCCACCCTGGCTCTGTACTAGGTACAAAGACTTGTGGAGTTCGCCGCGGGTACAGCGGCAGTTGGGTTTGCCGCACTTGCCCAAGCGCTCGGATAAGGTGCCGCGAAGAAACCAGCGGTTCAGTGTGAGGCGAGCGACCTCGGAGCGAAAGTTTCGCTCGGCAGCGGAAAGCTTGGCGCGATGGAAGTCGTCGCTCATCTAGGGTCATTCTATACCTTATATATATACACTATACAAGAACAAAATACAGAATGTGCTTACAAAGTGAATGCGAATCTGCTCCTGGAAAGATGGGGATCGGAAAACGAATTGAATCAGGTGGTTATCTTGGCTATAAATTTACGGTTGCGGAATCGCTGGGCGGCGCATGAATTCTCCTCGGCTTACTTCCGATATAACAGCGAATTCTTGCCGTATCTACGGGATTCAGGGTAGGGGAAAAACTCTGGACTCGTGATATTTCTGACGCATTCTGCTCTGGCAGTTGCTTGCTCACCGAAGCTCCCCGTTCCCCAGCAAGCGACGGAAATACCATCACGATCGAATCGATCGGAGTGTTCCCACCGCGTGCCTTCTAAGTCTTCCCCCGAACCTTTGGGAAAAGGGCAGGGCTCTCCGCAGCCATGCCCGCCTTTTTTCTGTCTCGCGTCCCGTCGCGGCCATTACCACCTAAGGTACATGACCTTCGTGACCGTTGAGCCGCCGCCCGATTTCCGCGAAAATCACTCTAAGGCCGATTCCACCTTGCCGGAGAGAGTGTGTTTCACCGTCCAACTCTACGCGTCTGTCTTTTTCTCGCCATCAGCGTTTCGCTCGCGACCGCGCGCGATCTTGCGCTGGTCTCCAACAAGGCCAACTCCGTCTCCGTCATCACTCTTTCGGACCTCGTAAAAGTCTCCAAGGGCCAGACCAACCGCTGGCCTGATGGCAAGTCTGTCACCTTCGTCATGCGCTCTCCCTCCTCACCGGAAATGAAATTGTTTCTGGAAAAGGTCTACGAAGTCCCGGAATCCCAGGTGAAGGAAATAATTGCCTCCGCCAATCACGGCCGTACGGGTCACCCGGCGTTGATGATCGTTGATTCCGATGAAGACCTGGTTAACAGAGTCGCGTCGCTTCCCGGCGCGATTGGCGTCGTGGATGTCTACTCCATTAACAGCAGCGTTGCGGTCGTTAAGCTAGCCGGCAAACTGCCGCTGGAACCGGGATACTTGCTGCATGGCAATTAACGCGTTGTATTAATTATCGAGTACCGCGGCTGACCTAGCGCCGCGTCGACCATGAGTACAGAAAAGAAAGTTCAAGCCGCCGCCGCTTCCGCCGACACAGCGTCGGGCACGCGTGCGCCCGGCAATCCGCCTGCCGCCAAGGTCGCCTATACACGCCGCTTTCCCCGCTTCGCTATCGACATGCGCTTGCAAGTCAAGATGTTTCAAGCCGGAGAGTTCCGCAACTGCTGGGGGCGATCCACCGAAATGGGCCAGGATGGCATCGGCGCCACACTCACGGGAAGCCTCGAACCCGGCGAGATCGTCACCCTCGACATTCCCCTGCCCCTCTCGCCCTACCCCATCAAGGTCCGCGCCATCGTCCGCTACCGCCAGGGCCTGCGCTACGGATTTGAATTACTAACCCTCAACGACAGCCAGCGCGACACCATCCAGCGCGTCTGCCAATACCTCGCCACCCAAGGGTAAACACCGTGGCATCCGGGTCTCACATAGGTTGTGTGGGTCCGGGTCTCTGAACCGGACGGGCCGAGCGAAAGCTCGGCTTCTGCCCCGAAATCTCGCTGTCACCCGGAATCCTCAGGCAAGTTCATCGTCCCGAGCCTAAGCTCTCACTGCGAATCCGATAGATCAAATATCCGACAATCCCGAGATTGATCACGAGCACGGCAACTTTCACCGCACTGGGATGCCGATATATCTCATAAATCTCCAGCGGCACTAGGCTGCTCGTGATAATCACGGTAAGCCACTCCCCCCAACGTTTCTCCAGCCACAACCCTGTCCCCTCAGCTAAGAACAACGCGGCATACAGTAAGCTTCCCAACCCCAGTTTCCTGATCTGTTCAGGACGCAGATGGGCCGCCTTGCCCAGCGCCGCATCCACAAAGCGATTCCCAGGATCCAGTCTCAACGCTTCAGCCCAGTGTTCGACCATCCCGCCCAGGTCTCTGTGCAGTAACTTAAACGCGCCCACACCAAGCGCAATCAACATTGCGCATTTAAGAAATTTAAATACCGCAATCGCCCGCAAAAACCTGTCGTCGGAAGTTTTCATGCAAGATCCAAGGACGTAGTTGGACACTAAACTGAAACTGCACTACTTAAAGGTTGGCGGCGATTCGAAAAAACGGCGGGCCGCAGCACAGACTCAAAACCAACCCCGGCCTCCCACATTCGCCAGTAAAATATCCCTGACCGCATGCGTGCTCTCGTTCTCACGCTCGCCCTCGTCTGCACCGCCGCGGCCCAGTCTACTCCCACGCCCACCATTGCCGTAACCGACGAAAACGGAGTCGCCGTTTCCTCCGCCCGCGTCTTCCTGAAATCGCCGTCGCTCCCTGCCGTTCTCTGCCAGACCGACTTCACCGGACGCTGCCAGTTCTCCTCACTTCCCGCTGGCCAATACCAACTCCGCGTCGAAAAAGAAGGCTTTTACGTACTCATCGAGCCCGCCGTCCAGATCACCCAAAGCTCCAACCTCGAAGTCTCCATCTCGCACCAGCAGGAAGTTCGCGAGATCGTCGATGTCCACGAATCTCCTCCCGCCATCGACCCCGCGCAAATCCCCGCGCAGGAAACCATCAGCGGCCTCGACGTCATCAACATCGTCTATCCCGGCACGCAAGACTATCGCAACGTTCTCAACTTCATCCCCGGCGTCGTCCAAGATCAATCCGGCCAGCCGCACGTCGCCGGAGCCCAGACCTACCAGACCCTCACCCTGCTCGACGGCTTCAACGTCACGCAACCCGCCAACGGACAACTCCTGGTCCGCGTCAGCACCGACGCATTCCGCAACATTCAAGTCGAGCCCTCGCGCGAACCCGCCGAAGCGGGCAAAGAATCCGGCGGCCTTCTCAGCCTCAACACCGGCATCGGCGACGACCACTTCCGCTTCTCCGCCACCGATTTCATCCCCTCCCTGCAAGACAAGCACGGATGGCGATTCGATCAGTTCCTCCCGCGCTGTACCTTCTCCGGCCCAATCGAGAAGGGAAAGATTTGGTTCTACAACGCCTTCGACGGCGAATACGACAACCTCGTCTACACCGAATTGCCCGTCAACGCCGACAACGACCACGCTCTGCGTCTCGGCAATCTCACCAAAGTTCAAACCAACCTCACCAGCCGCAACATTCTCACCACCAGTTTCCTGGTGAACTACCTTCACGACCAGTACGCCTTCCTCTCGCCTCAGAGCCCGCAACTGTCGAACCCCAAAGATGTGGAATCTGCCTACGTCGCCAGCGCCAAAGACCAGCACTATTTCGCCGGCGGCCAACTCCTCGAAACCGGATTCGCCTTCGATCAATACAACTTACAACTCACTCCCTACGGCACGCTTCCTTACTACGTGAATCCCATCATCGCCGGCGGAAGCTACTACCTCGGCGACGAAACTCACGCCCGCCGTTGGCAAGCTCTCTCCAACTTATTTCTTCCACCGCAGCAGTGGCACGGCCGCCATGACTTCAAAGTCGGAGTCGATCTCGACCGCATTTCCTATAACGCGGAATTCGCGCGGCAGCCCATTTCGTTCCTGAGCGGCAGCAACACGCTGACTTCGCCCGACCTGTGCCTCACCGCAACTCAAAACGCAAGTTTCCCCTGCACCCGCTACTCCACTTTCGGTGCCGCCCCGCTGCACGAACAATTCAACGCCGAAGTCAGCGCCTATGCCGAAGATCGCTGGCTCCTCACCGATCGCCTGCTGATCGCGCCCGGCGTCCGCCTCGATTGGGACGAAATCGTCCGCCACGCCGTAATCTCTCCCCGCCTCGCCGGAACCTACGTTCTCGATAGCGCAGGCAACACAAAGTTGTCCGCCGGAATCGGCCTGGTGTACGACGCAACTCCTATCTTTCTGATCGCTCGCCCGTACGCCGGCACGCGCCAAGACACGTTCTACTCAATCTCCGATCCCAACTGCGCGGCGAACTGCGTCACCGCCACCGGCCCCGTGACCACATCCTTCGCCGTCAACAGCAGCACGCTCCAAGTCCCGCGCTTCCTCAACTGGAGCCTCGCTCTAGAAAAAAAACTCCCCGCCGCAATCTCTTTGAAAGCCGAATTCCTCGACCGCCGCGGCAGTCGCGGCTTCGTCTACAACACGCTCCACAACCTCCCCGGCGCCGACTACCTCCTTCAGAACACCCGCGATGACCATTACGAAGCCCTCCAACTCTCTCTCCGCCACAACTTCCGCGAAACTTATATGCTGATGGGCTCCTACACGCGCTCTAGCGCTCACTCTAGTCAAGCCCTCGATTTCAATGTCGACAGTCCCATCCTCAGCCCTCAGCAACCCGGCCCGTATCTCTGGGACACCCCCAACCGCTTCCTCTCCTGGGGATATTTCCCCCTGTTCAAGTTGCCAATCATCCACCAACTCGAAGTCGCCTACTCGCTCGAAGCCCGCACCGGATTCCCTTTTAATCTTCTCACCGACCAGCAACAACTTATCGGCCCACCCGGCGCCCAGCGTTTCCCCGAATATTTTTCCCTCAACCT
>PLEA01000440.1 GCA_003136335.1 Acidobacteriaceae bacterium
GATGGCGCCACCATTCAGCCTCCACTCGCGTCCCCGAATTGCTTCAGAAGATGCGAAAGAAGTTCATGGTGGTCTATCTTGTGAGATCGTATCGGACTTATGCCCGAATCCGTTCTCTCACGACTGGCACGTTCAACCTAGTTGTCAAAGACCGAATCGCCTTCCGCCTGAGCGGCGCGCCTTCAGTCCAGGCGAACCCGCTCGCTAGAGCGAATCCGACTGTCCTCGAAACCTTACAACCATATCGTTCGCGTTCAACCCTGTCAACGCCCGCATCCCACAGCATTTCCACGTGTTTTCCACATTGGGAAAAAGGGTTCGAGACGCGGACCAGGAGAGCTCCACCCTTGAAGCCTTGTCATTCCGAGCGGCATTACCGCGAGGCGTCTACTTCTTGGGGAGTTCAACAGCACGCAACGATATCGCCTTCCGCTCTGGATTTACAAAGACGCCGATTCCTCAGCGCATGCCGAAGCGGAAGACAGAAAATTGAGAAAAGATCCTAATTGGAGGTCCTTGCTTTGAAGGTACCCTTCAGAAACCTACAAGTTGTTTCCGAATCAAGTCCCGTGGCCGGGACGATTGAGAACTGTACATTCTCTGACTACTTAGATGCCGGACGCACACGAGAGATGCAAACAATACGACCGGCTGCCACACACATCTGCTCTCGGTGGATTGTTTATAGCAGATGAGTGCAGAAAAGCGCAAGCGGTAATTTGAAAAATGCGGCGGTTTACCAATTTGGTCCGGACAGGGGCGCGAAAATCGACTCATGTGACATCCGTCACCGCGTCAGAGGCCGTTCTCGGCCGAAGATGGTCGAGCAATGGATAGTCAGCAATCTTCGCTGGGCAAGCCGCTAAGCGGCGAAGGAATGCAGCCCACGGCGTAAGCCGTGGGAGAGCCGATAGAAAAGAACCCAGCCCCCGAAGGGGCGCAAGAAACAGGTCCCACACATCCGGCAACATTTTGCTCCATTTGATCTTCTCCACGCGGGGGCGAAGCCCTTTGATCGAGCGGGAGTTTCGCGCCGATCTGTTTGCTTATCTCGGAGGCACCATCCGCGAGATGCACGGAACTGCATTGATCATTAACGGCACCGCCGATCACGTTCACATGCTGGTGCGCATTCGGCCCGGCCAATCCGCCACCGAAATCGCTCGTGTCGTGAAGGCCAACTCATCGCGCTGGGTGCACGAGAAGTGGGATTCAGAATTCGCATGGCAAACCGGAGATGGAGTGTTTAGTGTGAGCGAGTCGAATGTTGCAGCGGTCACAAAATATATCGCCGAGCAAGAAGAGCATCATCAGAAGCATTCGTTTCGGGAGGAGTTCGTTGCGTTCCTTTAAGAAGAATAACGTGGCCTATGATGAGCGATATATCTGGGATTAGGTTCTTTCGCCCCTCCTGGGCTGGCTGGCATACCCTCAGCTCACCGACGGCTTGGGCCGTGGGCTGCATTCTTTCGCCGCTTCCGCGGCTGACCTCAGAATGGCTCCTGCTCATCTCGGGGCCCTGCATTCGTCGACCAGGCTGACGGATCAAACTCTGTGTCCCGGAGGCCGTGCTATCCTTCCGCGACAGAAGTACTATCCCTAGTGCCTCGCCGAGATTGGACTCGCGAAGAACTCATCGTCGTTTTCAACCTCTTATTGCAAGATTCCCTTCGGACGGATACATATTCGCAATCCGCTGATCATCGAACTGGCTACGTCTATCGGACGTACGCCGTCGGCAGTGTCGTGGAAGCTAGCGAATTGCGCACGACTCGATCCAGCCCTGAAGAACCGCAACATTGCAGGCGCGACGCACGGCGCGTAGTCGGAAGTTGACATCTGGAACGAGTTCAATAACAACTGGGAGGCGTTTGAGAGCGAGCGATGGTTGCAGACCATGACTGGAAGTGGTTCCGATACTGCGGACGAATCAGAAGAATTCCCGGAGGGAAGGACGCGTGAAACCCTCGTTCGGACTCGAATCAACCAGAGCTTCTTCCGAACATCCGTTTTGGCTGCATATGGAGCGCGCTGTTGCATCATTGGGCTGGCCATCCCGCAACTGTTGAACGCGAGCCATATTGTACCGTGGTCGGTTGACGCGAAGAATCGGACGAATCCGAGGAACGGTCTATGTTTGAACGCAATTCACGATCGGGCCTTTGACTGCGGCTTGCTGACCATCATGCCGGATCTGCGAGTAAAGATCTCCCCTGAACTGAAGGGAGGCACCGCGGATAAGGCGCTGCAAGATTTCTTGTGGCGATTCGAGAACACTTCCATTTCGCTCCCGGGTCGTTTTGCGCCCGACGAAAACTTCTTGCGATACCATAGCGAGAAAGTGTTCCTAGGCCGATAGAATCCGGTTATGAACAACGTCAAGTTTCACTACCTCTATCGCGACGGTAGTAACTATTAAGAAGTGGGCCGAAGTTGTTTTTTGCAATGCTGACGATTTGCCCCCAGAGCTAATCAGAAAGCAATTGCGAAGGTCCTTATTGGAGGACGGGCTGTTTGTCGCGCACCAAGTTCGAATCCCCGACGTCTTTCTCGCAGCCGAGGACCAACTTACGGAGGATGACCACTGCTTCCATGAGTTCGCTGAAGTGGACGCGACGTCGAACATCCCAAACGACCCGTATGGTCGCTCAATTGGCGAGTTCCTAACCGAGGTTGCCCGAGAAGCTAAACGCGGTTGGCGTGCTCTCGATCCGCGAGACAGATTGTCTTCGCGAGGGCGATGAATTCGGCCTGTCCGTTCAAAACCGGCGCGAAGATCAATGGGGTATTCTCTGCAGAACCAACTCGGAGCCTTATTTGACTCGCACAAGTTGAGATACGACGCGCAAGCAGTTACTGAAGGGAACAACAAGCCAGACTTCATCTTCCCGGGTTCTAAGGAATTCAACGATCAGCCGCTTCAACTCTGAACTCTTGGTGATGCTCGGAGCGAAGTCGACCCTGAAAGAGCGTTGGCGGCAGGTCTTAACGGAGGCAGGCAGGATTCCCCGCAAGCACCTATGCACTCTTGAGCCGTCAATCTCGAAAAACCAGACGGACGAAATTGCGCAATATGGGGTTCAATTGGTCATCCCGGAGCCGTTTCATCAGACATACACCGAGGCTCAGAAAGAACAGCCTTGGACGGTTTCGGCGTTCGTGGAATTTGTTAGGAGAATGCAGAACTGAGGGAATCGCAGCCTCAGCTTGGTGGAATGACACTTCGCGGGCGGGGGCGCCCGCGCCACGTGGTCGCATCGCCAGCGCTGGCGACGGAGCAAGTGCCGGGCTTCTTTGGTATTTCGAGTACTTGGATTTTTTCAGGCGGGGGAGAGGATGTCGGGCTGGTTGTTTGTGGCTTTAATGGGCAAGATGTATCAAGTGTTGGTGGGGAGTACGTAGGCGGCGAAGAAGTCGATTTGGGTGGGGCGGTAGGGACTCGGTTTCAACCCCGATTGAGATTTCACATTGCCACCGGGTCTTGTAACATCTGACCTTGCGCTCCACAACTTAATTTCTCCACAATGGGGACGTGCTCCGTGTGAAACCAATGCGCGGCTCCGAGGATCCTGTCGTAACTCCTTGTTATGGAATATTTTGAACACAAGTCTCTGCGGCTCAATATTTTACGCGCGACAGCCCATACCAGAAGCTCGCAAGTCCATGCAGGCCAGGCTTTTACGGGAAACGGGTAAAAAAATAAATATGGATATCCCGTCCGAGCAGCCGTGATGGATTGTCGCCGACGGGTACGTCCGCGCCACGCAGTTTGCTCGAGCTCGTTCGAGATATGATTCGCTTCGCCTGAATATGAGCGGGAATGTGAGCGGTTTGGAACAGACAGTCGGATTTTTACCGGCTACGGTTGTGTAGTTTCACTTGGAATGCTCCAAGTTCTCCAGCCGGGGCCCTGCACGCGCAAGAAATCGACAGAGAAATCGGAAGCACAATCAAACCCAAGCGGAATTCGGACCGCCGCAAGGCGAGACTTCTCGGAGGATTCCATGAAGAGAGTATTCCTGCTGATGGTTGTACCGGCCCTACTGGTCGCGCTGGGGTTTGCACAGACTCCCGCGGCGAGCGGCAACACAGACCAGATCAACGTTAAGGGTTGCCTGGGTGGCTCTGACGGTAGCTACACCGTTGCGGAAGACAACACCGACAAGATTTTCAAGATCACTACCAGCAGCGCTGATCTCAAGGCGCATCTCGGCCAAGACGTAAATCTCGTCGGGCACAAAGCAGATGCGGGTGTGAACAGCCTTGCCGTCACGCAATTGAACATGGTCTCCGACCACTGCATTGCGGCTGCACCTGCTGCGATCGGCGCGCCGTCGGAGACTGTCAGCGCACCTCCTGCTGCGGCCGCTGCCGCACCTGCCGCGGCTGCAGCCGATGCTACGGTCGGCGCACCTCCTGCCGCCGCCTCACCTTCCACCGCACCCGCTGCGACCGTTGGTACGCCTTCGGAGACTGTCAGCACGCCTGTCGCATCCGCTGCACCTGCGGCTGCACCCGATGCACCTGCCGCAGCTGCACCCGCTGCTCCCGCATCAATTTCGGCCGAACCCGCTGCGGCCGTCAGCACACCTGCTGCACCCGATGTGACCGCCGGCGCACCTGCGGAGACTACCAGCGCATCCGCTGCTGCCGCACCTGTTCATCGAACGCGGACATCAGCACGACGTCGGAAAGCGTCAGCAACGCCCGCTGCCGCGGCTGCACCCGCCGAGCCTACCAGCACACCTGTCGCGGATGCGGCTGCAATCGCGCCTGTCGGCCCGCCTGCGGAGACTGCCAGTACTCCTGCTGCACCTGTTGCTCCTGCGGCACCTGCTACCAAGGCCTCCACGAGCCGGTCCGTAGTGATGTTAGTTTCTATTGTCTTGGTGGTGCTCCTCGTAGGCTCAGCGGTCCCTCTTTACAACCGGTGGAAAAAACGAAGACTTTTGGAACAGACGAAAGGCCAGAATCTCTCTTTTACGAAGGAAGCAAAATCCGACCCGGGCAAGCGCGANNCAACTGCTGCCGGCGACTGGACTGCCGAGTGCGGCTGCCCCCACATGAATCTTTGGCGGACAGCCGAGGCGGTTGTCGCTATGTAAGACGACTGGCGAAAAAGTACTTCTCCTCCAGAATCTTCCGATGGTGCAGCTCATGCCCGGCAATTGTGTAGGCCAGGGCGCGGACGCTCACTTCGTTCTTGTTGGCTAGGCCGCGGCGGGTCCAGGCGGGCTCGTCCAGATTGCGGAGCAGGGTGAGGGTAGCGCGGCGGACGGAAATGTAATCCTCGATGATTTCCGGCCAAGGGGCGGCTGCGAATGGACCATTACGCACGTAGTCGTCCTGCTCGTAGCCTTCGATGGGCGTGCGGTCGGCGCGAGCGATGCGCAGGGCACGGTAGGCAAAGATGCGCTCGGTGTCGCAGACATGGCCCAGCACTTCTTTGGCGCTCCATTTGTCGGGGGCGCAGCGGAAATCGCCGTCACTTTCATCGCGGCCGCAGAGCAGCAGCATCGTCTGCCGGCGCTGGGCGTCGAGGGTTGCCAGAATGTCGGACCCAGGGACCAGCGAAATGTAGCGGTCATAATATGGGGCGTATTCGGCTGGCTCGGGCCCCACTATGGTTGTTGCTGCTGGGGTGATCAGGGCTGGTTCTGGCATGATTTGCTCCCTAGGAAGTCCTATCGACTGGATCTGAGTTTCCTGAACGGCCGGACTGGACTTTGAGGCCCGTCCTTCCGGGATTAGACTCCCCACCCCGAATTCCGTTTTCGATATCGATACGCTGGGCCCCCAAGCATACTATGCCATTGTCGTGAGTGGGAGCGACCGGTGAGTTTTTTCGGGAATCGTTACACGGCAGCAGGCAGAAAGTATGAAGCCCGGAGGGCGTTCGCCGGATTTTCCCAGGCAGCAACGGGCGTACCCGTCTAGGAACTCTCGATTGAAAATAAAGGATTTTCCACAGCGCTCAATTTGAGACGGGGGAGTACAATTCATTTTGGTCACGAAAGTGCGGCCAGTGACCCCTAATCCCAACAAGGAAAGGATTTTTACCCCATGTGGAAGCCGACCAATCAGCCTCAGACGCCTGCCCGCCCTGCCGAGCCGGAACGACCGACCACGTCCACGCCCAGCGCGCCAACCATGACTTCGACGGCGAGTGAATCCACCGCACCCCGGCCCCTGACTACCACCACGGCGGACCAGGCCACCATTGGCAAGTCGCTCGTGATTAAGGGCGAAGTGACGGGCTCCGAGTCGCTGTACATTGACGGGCGGGTGGAGGGTTCGATCAATCTCTCCGGCAATCGCGTCACCGTCGGTCGCAACGGCGTGGTGGCCGCCAACATTAATGCGCGGGAGATCGTGGTGCTGGGCAAAGTCCGCGGCAACCTGACCGCCAGCGACCGCGTCGACATTCGCAGCGATGGGTCGCTTACCGGCGACGTGATCGCGGCACGCATCTCGATTGAAGACGGCGCGTTCTTCAAGGGCGGCATCGACATCCGCAAAGGCGGACAGCCGCAGCAGCTGAAGCCCAACGGCGAAGACAAGGCGGTTCCGGCCCCGGAGCCGGCAGCAGTCGCCGCCCGGGCATAAGGTTCGCGCGAAAAAACTTTGGCTGATGTTCAGCAGCGGGCATTCCGCAAGGATGCCCGTTTTGCTTTTTGAGTGAAGCTGCGGATCGCGGAGGGTCTCGCGTGTGGCCCGGCCCGTTCAGATACTCCTGAAGAATTCAGGCGGGTTGTTCCCGCTGCTTGATATACTCGTCCCATTTTTCTGCATGACAGGCGCTACAACGGCGCGCACCTATGGGACGCATCCGCATCATCATTGTTTTCATCCGGCGTTTGTGGCTGCCGCTGCTGGTGCTGGCCGGGTTCCTGGGAGTGTGTGTCATCTTTTACATGCGGGTTGAGGGACTGCGGCCGCTGGATGCGCTGTTCTGGGTGATTCATCCGCATGCGATTGAATACCGGGCAGTGCACAAGTCCACCAAGATTTTTTCCATGTTTGTGTACGCGGGGGTATTCGCGCTGCAGATCTGGATTGCCGAGCGGGTGCTGCTTACTATTTTCAGCCGCCACGGCGTGGAGGCATGGAGAACTATGGTCAACGAAGTGAACATCGATCGCTTGCGGGATCATTTTATTATTTGTGGATACGGGCAGGTCGGCCGCACCGTGGTCGACCAGCTTCAGCGGTTGGAGATTCCGTTCGTGCTGATCGAAACCAACGAAGGCCTTTACCGCGAATTGCTGAATGACAAAATCCCGGTCATTCAGGGCGATGCCAAGCGCCACGACATTCTGCAGCGGGCCGGAATCGAGCGGGCGCGTGGCATTTGTATCGTCATCGACAACGACGCGGATAATCTCTACATCACCGTGACTGCGCGCTCGCTCAATCCCAAGGTCAAGATCATTACCCGGGCAGGCCAGCAACGCTACGCCAACGCCATCCGAAGTTCCGGGGCGGATGAGGTCATCATTCCGGAATATGAAGGCGGGCTGATGACCTTACGCATGATCCAGAAGTATTGTGCGAGCCTGAGGGGAAATGGCTCCGAGTAGCCCGTGTTAGATTTGAGGAGGGTTCGAAAGGCTATGGCGCAAGTTGGAATTGTGAAGGAGAAAATTGAGTTGAAAGTAGCTGACAACACCACCATGCAGGCCTATGTGGCACGGCCCGCGAGTGGTGGGCCGCATCCTGGCCTGATGGTGTTCCAGGAGGCGTTCGGAGTCAACTCGCATATTCGCAATGTTACGGAGCGATTCGCTGAGCAGGGTTACGTGGCCGTGGCTCCGGAATTGTTTCATCGCACGGCGCCGCCGGGATACGAGGGCAGCTACAGCGACTTTCCCTCGGTGATGCCGCACTACCAAGCAGTGACGAATGAGGCTGCGGAGGCGGACGTGAGGGCTACCTACGACTGGCTGCGTTCGAATTCGCAGGTGAAGGCTGACGCGATTTCGTGCGTGGGATTTTGTATGGGAGGCCGCGTTTCATATCTCGCGAACAGCGTGGTTGCGGTGCGAAAGGCGGTCTCGTTTTATGGAGGCGGGATCGCCCCTGGACTGCTGGACCGGGCCGCGAAGCTGTATGCGCCTTCGCTGCTGATTTGGGGTGGACTGGATAAGCACATTACGCCGGAGCATCGGAAGGCGGTGACGGACGCTTTGGATGCGCAGCGCAAGATTTACGTCAACGTCGTATTCTCGAACGCGGATCATGCGTTTTTCTGCGACGACCGCCCAGCGTATGAGCCCATTGCGGCGCGGCAGGCTTGGGCATTGACGTTGGAGTTTCTGCGCTGGTGAGCAGATTGGGGATTTTGTTCGCGGCGATCGCGCTCGTATTTGCCGCTGCAGGTTGGCAGATGCCGAGAGCCGGGGCGCCGGGCAGTCCCCCTGCTCCAACCTTCTATAGGGTTGTGCTGCCGATCTTGCAGGATCACTGCCAGAGTTGTCACCGGGTGGGGGAAGTTGCGCCCATGCCGCTGGTGACGTACGAGCAGACGCGTCCGTGGGCGGGGGCAATGGCGCACGCAGTCGAGATGAAGATGATGCCGCCGTGGTTCGCGGATCCGCGCTATGGGCATTTTGCCAACGATGTTTCCTTGACTCCGCAGCAGATCGCAACGATATCGGCGTGGGCTGCGAGTGGCGCGCCTGCCGGCGATTCCCACGATGCGCCGGCGCCGCGGAAATGGGCTGAGGGATGGAATATTCCGCAGCCTGATCTGGTGGTAAAGATGGCGAAGGCGGTGCAGATTCCGGCGCGAGGAGAGGTCGAGTACACGTACGAGATTGTGCCTACGCATTTTGCGGAGGATCGGTGGGTGCAGATGTCGGAGTTTCGGCCGGGGAGTCCCGCGCATGTGCACCACGCGGTGGTGTATATTCGTCCGCCGGATTCCGAGTGGCTGCGGCATGCGCCAGTGGGAGCGCCTTTCACGGCGTCGACGTTGAGCGATCCGCTGGAGCGGCGCGAGGCGCACGAGACCACCAGCGATTTGCTCCTGGTGTATGCGCCGGGCAGTTCGCCGGAGCGGTGGCCGGACGGGATGGCAAAGTTCGTGCCCGCGGGATCCGATCTTGTGTTTCAGATGCACTACACGACCAATAAGTCGGCGGATCAGGATCAGACGAGCATTGGGCTGGTGTTTGCGAAGACGCCGCCGAAGCAGAGGGTGATCACGCTGCAGTTGAACAATCATGCGCTGATCATTCCGCCGGGTGCGGATAATTTTCGCGTGGAAGTCCAGGGCACTCTGCCCAATGACGCGACGCTGCTGAGCCTGTTTCCGCATATGCACCTGCGCGGGAAGCGCTTTGAGTACGACATTGTGCATGATGATGGCAGCGTGGAAGTGTTGTTGCGGGTGAATTATCACTTTCACTGGCAGTTGGGTTACAGGCTGGCCGAGCCGCGCGTGTTGAAGGCGGGGACACGGCTGCGGGCGATTGCGTGGTATGACAATTCGAAGAATAATCCGCACAACCCTGATCCAACGAAGACGGTGACTTGGGGCGATCAGACTTCCGACGAGATGATGGTGGGATTTTTTGATGTGGCCGTGGCGGCGGGGATGGATAAGTGGAAATTCTTTGTGCGGCACGAGGTTGCGAAGCCAGGGGAGCAGCAGAAACAGTAGTGCGGGTGTCGTCCCGTCCGGGGCTCGTTTCTTGCTTACCCAGCGCTGGAGTGCTGGGCTAAGTTGTTTCGCCCCTTCGGGGCTTATTTCGTAACCAGTTGCATCGTCGCTTGCGGGCGCGGGTTGTCCTCTGTAACACTGGAATGGGTTCACGCCAATTGAGCGCTATTTCCACGCCAACAATTTCTGAAGAACCGAATCGCATGCCGGAGCGGCTGCGAGCGGCGTCCTATTGGGCGCTGACCGTGGTGTTCGTGGCGGTGTATTTTGGTTCGCTGTTCTCGCCGGCATTGCTTGATGATGCGGACAGCACGCATGCGGAAGCCGCGCGCGAGATGTTTGTGAGTAGGGATTACGTCACGCTGCATGTGAACGGGGTGCGCTATCTGGAGAAGGCTCCACTGCCTTATTGGTTGGTGGCGTTCTGCTATCAAATTTTCGGGGTGAATGAGTTTGCCGCGCGGCTGCCCATGGCGCTGTCGGTGCTGCTGCTCGGAGTGCTGGCCGTAATTTGGGGACGGCGTGCGTTTGGCGAGCGGGCGGGGATTTACGCGGGATTATGTGTGTACACGAGTGCCGGCGTGTTTTTGTTTACGCGCATTCTGATTCCCGACGTGCTGCTGAGTTTGTTGATCGCCGCGTCGCTGTATTTCTTTTTGAGCGCTCTGGAGCCTGATGAGCATGCGTGGCAATGGTATGCGGGATATGCATGCGTGGCGCTGGGGGTGCTGACGAAGGGGTTGATTGCGCTGGCGTTTCCGGGCGGGGCGGCATTTTTGTACCTGGCGCTGACTGGTGAATGGCGGCGGTGGCGCGAGTTCCGGTTGGCATCGGGAATGGCGTTGTTTCTGCTGATCGCCGCGCCGTGGCACATTCTGGCTGGGCTGCGAAACACGGGTGGTCAGGGAGGACATGGATTTTTCTGGTTTTATTTCGTCAACGAACATTTTCTGAGATTTCTGGGGAAGCGCTATCCGCGGGATTACAACAAGCTTCCCTGGGCGCTTTATTGGTCCCTGCATTTAGTGTGGCTGTTTCCGTGGAGCTTGTACCTGCCAGCGGCGATTCGCACGATCCTTGACGAGCGCAGGACGCTCCGCCGAAATAATTTTCGCCGGCGCACACGATTAATGTGCTGGATACTCGCGGGGTTAGTGCTGCTGTTTTTTGCCATCTCGACCAACCAGGAGTACTACACGTTTCCAGCCTACTTCCCGCTGCTGATGTTGCTGGGCGATGGAATTGCGCGCTGTGAACGGAGCGATTGCGATGCCGGAGTGCGCAAGGGATGGCTCAGGATTTCGGCGGGAGCGCTGGCGGGGGTGGGATTGGTTGCGAGTGCGACTCTGCTGTCGCTGCTGTGGCAGTCGCGGCATCTGCCGTTCGAGCCCGACATTGGGACCGTGCTGGCGACGCACAATATGGATACGGACACGCTCTCGACGTCGCACATGCTGGATTTGAGTTACGCGTCGTTTGCGGCGTTGCGTTTGCCGGCGGCACTGGCGGCGGTGGCGTTGGTGGTGGCTCCGTTGCTGTCGTTTCTTCTGCGCATTCGGAGACGTCACTACGCCGCGACGTGGGTACTGGCGGTGGGGATGGCGGTTTTTCTGGTGGCGGCGCACATCGCGCTGGGACGGTTTGGACCGTATTTGTCGTCGAAGGATTTGGCGCGGGAGATTGCGGCGCGGGCGCGTCCTGAGGATCGAGTGATGATTTATGGCGATCAGGCCTTTGGGTCGTCATTGCTGTTCTATTTACGGCGGCCAGTGCAGTTGGTGGAGGGACGGACGACTTCGATGTGGTTTGGATCGACGTTTTCGGATGCTCCGAAGATCTATTTGAGCGACGCGGATTTACAGCGGGATTGGGTTCGGCAGAACCGAGTATTCTTGTTTGTGCCCCCGCACTTGAAGACTAAGGTTGACGTGCTTTTGCCGAGTAAGTTCGTGGTGGCGGAGGTATCGGGGAAGTTCGTTTACAGCAACCGGCCGTGAGGCTTTTTTTGCCGACGGTTACTTCTGGGCTAATGCCTAAAATCTTAACCCGCTGAGGGCGCTAAGGGGGCGCGTTAAGATCGCCAGGAAAAACTAGACTATTTTCATTTCTTAACGAGGGAAAGAAATTTATGAACGCAAAGCGGACAGGATTTGTGGCCACGGTGGTCGCGATCGGGATACTTGGATTTGTGATCGGCGCGGCCAAGGCACAGTCGGGAGGGCCGGCGCAGACGGCGGGCACACCTCAGGCGGCCACCACAGCGCCGGGACCCAAGAAGGCCGAGGAACAATTCAAGAATATCCAGGTGCTCAAGGGAGTTCCGGCGGAGCAAATCTTTCCGACCATGCAGTTCATCACGGCGTCGCTCGGGGTGGAATGCGAGTTCTGCCACGTGCAGAATGCGTTTGAAAAAGATGACAAGAAAAACAAGCAGACTGCGCGCAAGATGATGGAGATGATGTTTGCCATTAATAAAGACAACTTCGAGGGGCACCGCGACGTGACGTGCTACTCGTGCCACCGCGGCAATGCGAATCCTCAGGCGATCCCGGCGGTCATGACTGAAGAACCTAAAGAAGCGGCGCTCAAAGAACCTATGGGGGGACCAATGCCGGCTGACGCGAAGGAAAATTCTGGACCGACGGGCGAGCAACTGCTCGACAAATATGTGCAGGCGGCCGGTGGAGCGGCGGCGATCGACAAGGTCAGCAGCCGCGTAATGAAAGGGACGATCGATTTTGGCGGGAAATCTCTGCCCATCGATATTTATTCGAAGGATCCGGAGAAACGCATCTCGTTCACACACATGCCGGAGGGAGACAGCGTTACGGCGTTCAATGGGCATGAGGGATGGCTGGGCACGCCGGGGCGCCCGTTGCGCGAGATGCACGGCAGCGATCTGGATGGAGCGTCGATTGATGCGGATCTGCACCTGGCCATGCATTTGAAGACGATGTTCAGCGA
>PLEA01000218.1 GCA_003136335.1 Acidobacteriaceae bacterium
ACATGGGAGAAGCGATTTCTCGTATTGAACCAGGATGGCTATCGGTTTGGCTGAAAGCGCTCACGCCAGAGCGGCGGGAGCGAATCGCCTGCCAGGGTTTCGAGGCGCTGGCAACCCAGGGGTGCCACACCGTGGTCGGCAGCGGCTGCCAGAAGGGCAGCCCAGTCTAGCCCGCTTTCGGCGAGCGCTCGAATTCGCATCGCGACACTGGCATTCGCCCGAGGTCGCGCACACAGCAGCAAGAAGGAGAGCATTAGTTGGCTGGGTACTATCGCGTCGGTATTAGCCTTGGGCGCGTCGCAGTTCAAGTTGAGCGCACGACTTGTCACCGGAAGGCCCAACTCAGACACACCCCAGGCTGGCATGTGGGTGCAACGCCTGCACTGTGAGCGGCGCAAACTGTATTTGCACCAGAGGGGACGATGAGGCAGAGGATCGCCTGGACATAAGGTTCACGGACGCGATCCCTGTTCTGGCGAAGGACTTTTCGCAATCCTGCGTCGATGGTCCGCGCATATTTCCTTCGAGGTAAGCCAACCCCGGGCAGCGCGTGCAAGTTCCGCCGTGCGTGCACTTGGAACATGACGGCATATCACGCAGCGTGATCGACCGGACTTCGTTGAGCTGAGTGGAATCACGCCAGATGTCGACGAACCTCATGCTCCGCACGTTGCCGCTAGCAAGAGGAAACTGAACGCAAGGGTAAACGTCTCCATAGGGAGAGACATAGCAGGCCGTGTGGCCGGCGCTGCATGGCAGCATATCCAGGGTATTTTCGTCCGGACCCTGTGGGGGAGCGCAAAATTCCTCAATGTTTCCGCCGACGAGCGTTTCGTTCCGGAAAACCTCCCGTAACGCATCCTCATCGACGTTCAGGCTAAGAATGGATCGATCCCCATCCATCATCGGAGTGATGGTAGGGTCCAAGATGAACCGCGCGCCCAGTTCAGCGGCCAGAGCCCTCACACCCACGTAATCATGTGCGTTCTGGACCATCAGCACATTGGCCATGATGACATGTATGCCGCGCGCCCGCAGACGGCGAATAGCTTCGATCGACTGCGCAAGCGAGCCTGGCAGCTTGGTAATGGCGTCATGAACTTCAGGAACGTGCGAGTAGATGCTAATCTGCACCGATTCGACGCCCACGGCTTTGATGCGGTCTGCTTCCTTCTCACGAATCAAGATTCCGTTGGTTTTGAGTTTTATGCAAAACGCTCGCATGCGGGCATACTCCAGGATCTCAAAGAAATCGCGGCGCATCAAAATTTCACCGCCGCTTATCGTGAGATAGAAAACGCCCGCATCCGCCATCTGATCGAGCAGGTCCGTGATTTCCACCGTGGTCATCTCGCCGTGATTGTGGTGGTCGAGATAGCAATGAACGCAGCGCTCGTTGCACCGATAGGTTAGGTCCAGTTGCACGCTCAGTGGGATGCCTAGCTTGAGCGCCTTAGCGGCCATTTCTTCAACCAAAACGCTCATTTGGTTTCCCCGGGCAAACGAGTTGACTGTGCGATTGGCTGGTCGGAAAGAACCAAGATGCCGTGTTCCGCCAATCCCGCGACGAGGTCTTGGGCATCCTTTAAGGCCACTTCCGGCGTCACGTCATATTGCGTGCAAATCCTGTTCGTGACGATCTCCTCGAGCGGTGTCACGCCGTCTGCCGATTCCCAGATGACCGTCGCGACCTCGTCCAAAGTGAATAACGTGGAGTTGATTGCGGACATAACCATCGTTTCATCACCTAGCACACGCGCCGCGATGGAGGGGCTTCGAGCCAAATAGCGCTTGTTCGTCATACTATGAGCTCCCAAACCCGAGAGTCAGGCACAAACGTCAGCCGACAAACGTGGACTCGGCTGACGAAATCGAACGCCGCATCGAAGACCAGTTTTACGAACTCAGGATCCCGTGCGAAGAACAGAATATTCCGCAGCAAGCCGCGGACGGCATTGGCCCCGATTATCGGCTCGATCTTGTTCTCGGGGCCTTTGGCAAGCAGGTACAGCGTATCGATGGGCGCGCGCAGGTTTTCTCCGACGCGCGCGAGTTCGCCAAAAAACGGCGTACCCACGGCGAAGTATCCGCGATCCTGCCGCGTAACATAAGAAATCTCGTCAGTAAGCAACGAGACGTCCGGCGGAGCCAGCCTCGCCATCGTCGTCTTCCCGGCGCCGGAGACGCCGGAAAACAAGAACGCGCGGCCGTTTCGCACGGCGCTCGAAGCATGCACCAGGAAACCGCCGTTCCTTGCCAATAGAAGCGTGTGCACGATACGTATCACGGAATCGAGCGAGTAGGGATTGCTGGTCTGCTTGATCCGTCCGTGCGCCGTGGAGGGATTCCACTCAGCGCGAAAATCCCCGCGCTCCATCAACCATCGGCCCAAATTCCATGTCACTCGCAGGTCTTCATCCCCGGATTCTGTGCCCGGGGGGGCCAGCTCAATATCAAAATCAAAGCTGGCGTCGTTCGAGGAGCTCACATAGCCGGCATAGCGTTCTTCAATCAGGCGGATGAAGGCTGGGTCGTTGGAATGCAAGCGTATGGGCAGGCCGCCAATTACGACGACGACGTCGGAATGCTGCTGTGTCGCTGTCACGCCCGACATGCTGTCCACCTGGAAAAAACACTCGGCCAGCATGCGGCAAGACGCAGATAAAGATAGGTCGCGCGATCGGAAGATCGCAGCAACCGGACAATCATCAGTTCCCAAAAGCTGAGCCCGGTGGCGGGTCGGAGCCGCATTTGGCGGCGTTCGATGAAATGGACTTGTCCGAGCAACTCCGAGGAGTAAACCGGAGGATCGGTGTGGTAGTGCCGGTCGCCGCGTGTGATCAGGAATGGTCGCTCGGGGCTGCCTGCGCGGGTCACCACCCGATGCGCGAACAAACGCCCCTCGCGCGCGTAAAGTACGATCTCCCCTGGTGACACTTCAAATGGACCGGCGCGCCGAACAGAAATCACGTCACCTGGCAGGATTGAAGGCACCATGCTCGTACCGGAGACGCGGAGGCGAACTTCTCCGAATATGCGGACAACTTCTCCCGCCAGTTCGCACGCCAGAGTCGTCGATACATTCCCGCTGCTATTCATGAGCTCTCGCGCGATAAGATCATTCAGGATGCTTTCCTGCTGGCGTGGCATGCGCTCTGCGTAGTAAAGA
>PLEA01000362.1 GCA_003136335.1 Acidobacteriaceae bacterium
TTCAACAAAGCGCAGCAGGATGCCTTCCTGCCTCACGTGGAAAAGGGCAATATTCGACTGATCGGCGCCACCACGGAGAATCCTTCATTCGAGATTAACTCGGCTTTGCTCTCGCGCTGCCGGGTTTATGTTCTGAAGCCGCTCACCGAAGACCAGATCGTGCTCCTGCTCCGGCGCGCTCTCACAGATCACGAGCGGGGACTCGGCGAAAAGAATCTCACTGCCTCCGACGACGTGTTGAAGAAGATTGCCAGCTACACCAGCGGCGATGCGCGCAGCGCCTATAACGTTCTAGAAGTAGCCGCCGGACTGGCGCAGAAAAACGCCGAGGGGGCGCTGGAAATCACCGACGAGATCGTCCGCGATGCGCTGCAGAAACGCATTCTGCTCTACGACAAGTCCGGCGAAGAACACTACAACCTGATTTCCGCTCTGCACAAGTCGGTACGCAACAGCGATCCCGATGCGGCTCTTTACTGGCTCGGCCGTATGCTCGAAGCTGGAGAAGATCCGCTCTACGTCGCGCGGCGCGTGGTGCGCATGGCCGTGGAAGATATTGGGCTGGCGGATCCGAATGCGCTCTCTCTGTGCATGGCGGCCCGCGACGCGGTCGACTTTATTGGCATGCCGGAAGGCAATCTCGCGCTGGCCCAGGCCGTCGTCTATCTTTCGGTCGCGCCTAAATCGAATGCCCTGTACACCGCCTACGGCGAGGTTCAGCAGGATGTAGAGCAGACCGCGGCCGATTCAGTCCCGCTGCATCTGCGCAACGCTCCTACCGGCCTGATGAAAGGACTCGGCTACGGCCACGGCTATCAGTATGCGCACGACCTTGAAGCCAAGGTCGCCGACATGCAATGCCTGCCCGACAATCTGCGCGATCGCGTGTACTACCGGCCGGCGAATGAAGGCACTGAGAAGCGCATCCGGGAGCGGTTGGACGACATAAAACGCCAGCGTTCGCGGGCCCGCGAAGGCGATCCGCCACGCCCAAAGAAAGAATCGTAACGCCTCCGCGCAACATCCTAGTTGTCATCAGCACGCCTTTGCTTAAGCCGCTTTTCGCGGCGAGGATTGGTTCTCATGGCTACGATTCCCAGTGCCGCCGAAAACGAGTTTGCTCCCGCGCGCGCTCTGCCCGCCGATCTCGTAGAAGACCTGCAGCGTGTACAAAAAGCAGCGCAAAGAATCACGTCGATTCTCGATCTCGACCAACTGATCGAAAGCGTGGTCAATGAAGTGACTCAATCCTTTGGCTGCCTGGAAGCGAGCGTCTATTTGCACGACGAAGACCGCGGCGAGATGGTGCTGAGCGGAGTTCGTGGATGCAGTCTGCATCGCAAAGGACATCGCCTGAAGATTGGGCAGGAAGGCATGGTTGGATATGTCGCTTCCACGGGGCAGACGCGGTATGCGCCCGACGTGCGCCAGGATCAGTACTACTTCGCGTGCGAAGCATCGACGCTGTCGGAAGTAGCCATTCCGCTGCGGGTCGGCGAGCGACTGGTGGGCGTGTTTACGGCCTCACATCCCGAGGTGGACGGCTTTCCTCGTCAGCAATTGAGAATCTTGCAGGCACTGTGCGATCACATCGCCATCGCTGTTCACAATGCGCGTCGCTTTCAGTCGGAGCGGGCCGAACGCGCGGTCATGGACCGTGAAGCCCAAGAGGCTCGCGCCATTCAGCAAGCGCTGTTGCCCAAGAGTTCTCCCTATATTCCCGGCTTTGTGGTTTCCGGTCTGAGCGTGCCGGCACGTGCCGTGGGCGGAGACTGGTACGACTTCATTCCCTTCCCCGACGGGCGCTGGGGGCTGGTTCTGGCCGACGTCTCTGGCAAAGGCACTGCCGCCGCTCTGCTCATGTCGGCCACGCGCGGCGTGTTGCGCTCGCTGGCCGAGGCCTGCTGCACGCCCGGCGAAGTTCTCACCAGGCTGAACCAGTTGTTGGTAGACGATTTTCCCGCGGGAAAGTTCGTGACCATGGTATACGCCGTGTTCGATCCTGCGGCGCGCACCATAGTTTTTGCCAATGCCGGGCATTTGCGGCCGCTATTCATCGACGAACAAGGTAAGCGCTTCCTGGATACGGAACGCGGTTTGCCGCTTGGCCTGGGCTGCGGAGACTATTCCGAAACCCAGATCACTCTGCCGAAGGGTTCAAAGCTTGTCTTTTACAGTGACGGCATTACCGAGGCCGAGAACGCAGACGAAGAAGAGTACGGTCTCTCGCGCCTTGCGGAGCACGCGGCGAAGCCGGGTTCGTCGGCGGTGAGCATCCTGGATGACGTTCGATCTTTCGCCAACGGTTCAAGTCAGCGCGACGACGCCAGTGTGGTTTTTGTTGGCGTTGGGCGTTAATTCATCGCATGCGCGCGCGATGTTCCTTCAGGATGCAGAGGTCCATCACGACAAAGATCCCGGCCTGGCACGCCTTCTCCGCGGCTTTCTCGTGGATCACGTCTTCCTGCATCCAGATGGCCGGGACTTTGAGTTGGATCGCCTGGTCAACAACTTCTTCCACAAACTCGGGACGGCGGAAGATATTCACGATGTCGATTTTGTCGGGCACGTCGAGCAGAGACGCGTAAGCCTTTTCGCCCAGGCACTCCTCTACCTGCGGATTCACTGGAATGATGCGATATCCGTGGGTCTGCATATACGCCGAGACGCCATGGCTGGGCCGCAGCGGGTTGTCCGAAAGGCCGACCACGGCAATCGTCTTGGAGCGCTTCAGCACTGCGGCAATGGAATCGGATTGCGGTAAGGAAGCCATGTGCCCTCGGGATTATTTCTTGGCCGCTGCGTCCAGTTTCTGCTTGTACATTTTCAGCGCGAGCTTGCGAATGGTTTCTGAAACTTCCTTGTTGCCGGAAATATTCTTCAAATCCGTGATTAACAGATTTTTCATCAGGCCCAGGCCGAGATCGAGCGGCGTCCGTGGATTTGCTACCAGGTTGCGCACCACGATGTAGTTCTTCATAAAGCGCCGCTTCAGCGGAATCTGGCGCAGCACCGCCTCCAACACGTTCTTCTGGCTGGCAAATTTTTCTACCTCGCCGTCGGAAAGCTTGGGGGCTTCGAGCACGGCCAGCGCCACGACTTTTGTACCGTCTCGAATAAGCAGGGAGCGCTCCTCTTTGTTGCCCTTCAACGCCAGCTGGATGCGGCCCTTCACGTCGAGATGGCTGATTTTCTGGAGTGCGTTCTCGCGTTTGGGCTCAGCCTGCGGCCTCTTCGTGGCAGCGGCAGTTCTTGTCTCGGCAGCATCGGCCGATGCTGCGGGCGTCTCAGGTGCGGGCGCTTGCTCGGTGGGTATCACCGGAAAATAATCTGAACCCAGCAATTCAACAATCCCGCCGATTGCCTGGAATGGCTTTTCCCCTTCCGCTTCAATGTCGTGCATGTGGTCGTTGAGGTAGGCGGAAACGGTCTCATCGTCGGCTCCGTCGCCGTAAATGTTCGGACCCGCCGACTTTGGCCCTTCTATCGGGGCTTCGGGTTGATCGATTACAGGCTCGCTACTCGGTGTGGCCGCGGCAGTATCGCCCGCGTTCAACACCTTCCCCATTTCTTCGACCTCTTCCTTCTTCAGGTACGGGCTTGACCTGAGAGCGTCAAGGACGCCACTCAGCGACCGAATCCGCGCGCTCTTGAGCATGGCTTCGATCGATTCCCGCGAAGCAGAGAGTGCGAGTTTGATTAGTTGACCTTCGGGTACCGATGGATTCTCAAGAAGCGTGGGCAACAACTTCGGCCGCAAATTGTCGGGTGAAACGAGGTAGTCCAGCACTTCGACCGGGGTCTGAGGATCGGCCGCTGCCGCTTGCGAGGCCTTTTCGTCCCATCCGGCAAGGGTCATGCGAGCCTGTTCGCCAAAGACCTTGTTGTGCCGTGCCAGATAGACCAGGATCTCAATGTTCTCGGCCGCCGGCACCTGGAGGGCGCCGCGAGCGGCAAACTGCATCATGTTCGAGGGCAGCTTCGAAGCGCGAATTTGATCGATTGTGCGCGCCATAGGTTATGCCTCGACTAACCGTTGCGAACTTGCGCTTCCCTGAATCGAGTTTCTCCCGGCCAATGAATCGAGTTCGCTCACGGCCAATTCCAAATCTCGCGTGATGCGATTCCGCGGCTGCCGGAGAAATATATCCAGCAAAGTCCGATAGTACCAAAGAGTCCCCTCGCGTCCACCGTTGAACCTTGACCACACTGATTCTCCGATGGCGCGGTAATCGCTCAGAATGGAGCGCACGTTGTTCAGTTTGTCGGCAGCCGAAACCAGCCGCGTATCCGCGTCCGCGGTCCTGAGGTGCCGGAGGTATTGTTCTTTGCGCTCGCGCCATGGCGGCTTGGGATCGGTATCGGCGTCGGTGCAGCCGTCGACAACCTTAGCGACGCGCTTTCCAAAGCGGCGGCGGATCTCTTTCAGCATGGGCGCTCCTCCGCAATCCTCAACGACATCGTGAAGCAGCGCAGCGATCGCCAGATCTTCGTCGCCTCCCGCCTCGAGAACCAGCGACGCAACACCCATCAGGTGCGCAATATAGGGGATGGTGGATGCTTTGCGAGTCTGCCCACAGTGCTTTTCCCCGGCGAACAAAAGTGCACGCACGAAGCGCGGCCCGAGCTTTGGAACGGTCTGCGCCCTCGGTGCCCGGAGCTTGGCCTGAGCGGAACCGAAGGGTGGTTGGCGTTTCTTTACTGCGGTTTTCATCATTTCTCTCCCCGGCGCGCCAGCAGATAGGCCCGAATGAACGGCTGCAGGTCGCCGTCGAGCACGCGGTCGACGTCCCCGACCTCGGTCTTGGTGCGGTGATCTTTGATCATGCGGTAGGGCTGCAGCACGTAGGAACGAATCTGCGATCCGAATTCAATGTCGAGTTTCGAGTCTTCAATTTTCTTCGTGGCGGCGCGCTTCTTCTCCATCTCGAATTCATAGAGTTTCGAGCGCAACATGCTCATGGCGCGCTCGCGATTCTTGTGCTGCGAGCGCTCATTCTGGCAACTGGCGACCAGTCCCGTCGCAATGTGCGTGATGCGCACCGCCGAATCCGTGGTGTTCACATGCTGTCCGCCCTTGCCGCTGGAGCGATACGTGTCGGTGCGAATATCTTCCGGCTTGATGACAATTTCAATACTGTCGTCAATCTCCGGCGACACATAAACGCTGGCAAACGAAGTATGCCGCCGCTTGGCCTGATCGAACGGCGAAATGCGCACCAGGCGGTGCACGCCGATTTCACCCTGCAGAAGGCCGAAGGCGTACTCACCGTTGACGGCAAACGTCGCCGACTTAAGGCCGGCTTCTTCGCCCGGCTGGTAGTCGTAGAGCACGGTTTCGAAGCCCTGCCGCTCGGCCCAGCGTAAATACATCCGCAGCAGCATGTCGGCCCAATCCTGCGATTCGGTCCCGCCTGCTCCGGGATGAATGGTCACGATGGCGTTGCGCCCGTCGTTCTCGCCCGAGAGCAGGGTCTCGGTTTCGAGGCGATCGAGCAACTCGCGCAGCGCGCCGATCTCGCGCTGCAAATCCTCATCGACGCTCTCCCCTTCTTTGGACAGGTCGAAGTAGGCGGCAATGTCATCGCCGCGGCGCGCCAAGTCGGCGTCGGTCGTGAGCACGTGCTCCAACCGCTTCTTTTCGCGCATCACCTGCTGAGATCGCTGCGGGTTCGACCACAGATTCGGATCGGCGGACTGCTTTTCGATCTCGGCTAGTTGCGGACGGACCTTCTCCGCGTCAAAGATACTCCCGAAGTTCGTGGACCTTCTTGCTGAGTTTTTCGTATTCCAGCACGAGCTCTTGATTCATGAGGACGCGTCAGCCTTCTTGCGGTTTTTGGAGAATTTGAAGCGCATGAGCAGCGCTCCAATAGAAATTATCGCACACGCATAGGCGAACCAGTCGCCATGGCGTGTGTAGAAAGTAGTGACGGAAGTGAGGGCATAGGGCGCGACCAGCGCCGTTCGCTCCTTGCGTGGAATCCGCGCCACAACTCGTCCCCACGGGTCGATCGAAGCTGTGACCCCGGTGTCAGTCGCGCTCAGAAGCCAGCGATTGTTCTCGATGGCGCGCATGCGGGTTTGATTCAGGTGCTGCGCGTAGGCACCGCTGTCGCCGTACCATCCGTCATTGGAGATGTTCACGAACACTTGCGCACCCTGATTGGCGAACTGTCGCACTTCGTCTGGAAATATGGATTCGTAGCAGATGAATACGCCGAGCCTCTGGTCTCCGCCGTCCAGCGGCCTGCGCGATGCGCCGCGCTGAAACTCGCCGACTTCCTTGGTCAAGCCTCCGGCAAATGAAAACAAACTCGGAAACGGCAAGTACTCCCCGAATGGCACGAGGTGAACTTTGTCGTAACGGGCAGTCCACTCGCCACTGGGACTGATCCATACAGCGGAGTTAAACACGGGCGAAGTCTGCCCAGAGGCGCCCGCTGCCCATGAAGTACCAATCGATCCACTTCCAATTGATCCTACTACGGTCCAAGTCCTAGCGTCGCGAGCCATTTCGCTGAGCGCCTCGCGGAATCTTGGATCGTTGGTGAAGAACGGCGCGGGCGACTCCGGCCACACGACTAAGTCGATCTTCAACGCGGTGGCAGTCACCGCCTTCACGCTGAGCTCCTTCAATTCATTCAACGTCTGCTGCAAAGATGGCGGCGTCCACTCGGCGGAGACCGGAATATTCTGCTGCACCAGCAGGGCCGCACGATCCGCCTTTGCGGGAGGAGCCTCGACTAGTCTCCCGGCCTGCAGGACCGCTGCCGCAGCCAAGGTGGCGGCCAGCATGGCGCCCCGCTTCTCCCGCGGAACCAGAAATGCCGCGGCCAGCGCAATATTCACCAGCGCAATCTCCAGCGAGATCCCGTAAACTCCCGTCCACTCCGTGATGCGGCATAGGGCGATGTTATCGACCTGCGCGATCCCCAGCAGATTCCACGGGAACCCCGTCACCCGGGTGCGCGCCAGTTCCACGGCCACCCATAGAAACGGAGCCATTACCAGCGGCCGCCGAAAATCGCGCCCCGAGCCTGCCAGCAAAGTCACGAGCAACCCGAACAGGCCGTGATAGAGACCCAGATAGCAACAGAAAAGAAAAAGAGCGAGCAGCGCCTCCGCAGCACTGAGTCCGCCGTATTGACGCATCGTGTCGTAAATCCAGTAACACGTCCCCGCGTACCACAGGATTCCGCACACGTAGCCCAGCAGAAAGCCTTGTCCGGGCGAGGCAGGACGCAGCCTCACGGAGCCGGCAATCTCGAGTTCCCCCGCAGGACGCGCCTGCAGCAACGCAATGATCAACGGTGTCAGTGCGAACCACGAGAGAAGATAAACTCCGGGAAGAGGAAAGATGATGACCTGAAGAATGGCCGACAGCACGACCAGCAACCAGGCGCTCAAATGGATTTGCCGCACGAGAAAGGATAGCAAAGAGCAGTTGTCAGTTGTCAGTGTCAGTTGCCAGTTCTCAGTTGGACAACCTTGCCATCAGGTTCGAGCGAACGAAGTGCACAATCTCTGGTGTGATGTATGTCGGCGGCGTGATGCGGAACATGGGGCGCTCCGCCAGCGGTTTCAGGGAAACCGCCTGCCATGCCGCCGCTGCGGGAGATTCGTGCAGAATCATCGCGTTAGCGCGATCCAGAAACTCGCGCGCGGAGATTTTGAAATCGGCAGTTGAGGGATCGAGCACCGTAAGATATAGATCCGGGCGCAGAAATTTCAACACGCTGTTCGACTCCATGATCACGTTGCGCGCGCCTTCCAGGCGGTGACGCAATGCTGGCATCGCTTCGGCCAGTCGGCCCTGTTCCGTCCGCGTCCACAACGCCTGCACCGCTCCCGCCACGAGAAAGCGCGATGTATCCGAATCGCCCGAACGATCCCGCTCTTCGGAGATCGCCCAGGAATGATCGGAGGTAGCGCAGTCACACGGCTCGCCATTCGCCGAGCAGATCCCATGCCCGTACTGCGTAATCTTGACCGCAGTCCACTCGAACTCGCGCAGCGCCGCGATCAAGCCGGCCACTACGCTGGTCTTGCCCACGCTCCGCGAATGCCCGCCAATGACAACCAATGCCACGGTTAATCCTTTTTCGCCAGCCGCGCCAGGGTCGCCAGTTGCTTCAGATATTGCCGCACGGGCTGCGCTGGAGTGCCCCAGAACGCCACGCCTTTGCCGCGCAAAACTTTGTTGGGCAGAACGCCGCCCTGGCCGCCCAGCATGACTCCCTCTCCGATGCGCGCATGCTCCCCAATTCCGACTTGGCCGCCCAGCACCACGCCATTCTCAATCACAATGCTTCCCGACAGGCCCGTTTGCGCCGCTATAACGACGTCCTCACCGATCTGACAGTTGTGTCCGATGTGGACCAAGTTGTCGATCTTCGTACCCCGCCGGATCCGCGTTTCATCGAGCGCACCGCGATCGATGGTCGCATTGGCTCCAATCTCAACGTCATCCTCGATGACCAAACGTCCCACTTGCGGGAATTTTTCATAGTGCCCGGTCTTGCGATCCCGCACATATCCGAAGCCGTCGCTGCCTAGCACCGCGCCCGCATGCACGATCACGCGATCACCCAACGACGTGCCCGGATACATGGTGACGTTGGGATAAATCTCACAGTGATGTCCAATCTTCACGCCGGCGCCAATGGCGCAACCCGCGCCAATCCGCGTGTTCTTCCCGATCTGCGCCCGTTCACCGACCACGGCCCGTTCTTCCACAACGACTCCTGGACCAAGCACGACGGAGGAATCAATCACCGCGGTAGCGTGCCCACTTCCCTGCTGCGCGTTGCCATCGAGGGCAAGTTCCCCGCGCAGCACGCGCGCGGCGCGCGCAAACGCAAGCTTGGGATGAGCGCTGACGAGGAGCGGCCGGTCGCAGGCCACAGAGGCCGCGAACGTTTCTGCGAATTCCCCCGCAATCACCGCGCCCGCGCGAGATTGCAGAGCCGCTGCCAGATGTTTTTCGTCCTCGACGAAAACAAGATCATCCGGCGACGCCGATTCGATGCTGGCCACCGCACTCACCTCGACGCGGCCCTCGCCAATCAGGCGGGCTCCGACCGCCTCAGCAATCTGTTGCAGGGAGCGCTTCATCGCTCCCACTGTATAGCAGCGGGGCAAGAGGAAGGAAGAGCGGTAAGGAAAGAGCAAGAGTAATTTAAAATGAGGAAAACTCGCAGCCTGAAGTCCACGGCGCCGGATCCGTTCTACGGAACGGTGCAAGTGTTGGTGCCTTGGCACATGATGAAATTGCCGCCGCCGGTACAAGTAGGGTGACCTGCGCCGCCAGTCAAGGTCCAGGTCCCCACGGCAACGCCGTTGCTCAGGGTTCCGGTCGTGGTCGTGGTTCCATTCGACGTACCGGTAAGGCCGCCCTCAGGGCTTGTCAGCGTGAGGACATTGCCCGGCGGCGTTATCGACTTCACGGTATAGGTCAGGCTGCCCGTGACTTGATCCGTCCCCGTATTGGTTGTGAAGGAGGCCGCGCCGGTTTCGGTTGAACCATCCACGCCGTTTGCAAAGCACGCCCCATTATTGAAGAAAGAGAAGCTTGTAATTTCGAGCGGTATACTGGCGGCCCCGTTGTCTTGCACGATAAAGCCGGTCACGAAATTCATTTTGCTGGCCTCGCCCGTGCCTCCGACCAACTGGGCTTCCCATTGTCCACTGGTCGACGTGTTGGTGGGTGCGTTTTCTAGGGTGCTACTGGCGCAGCCGCAAACCGCAAGTTCCAGTGCCAGCACGATCAGGAATGCAAGCTTCTTCATGGACCGTCCTTGAATTGGGATCACTATGAGAATAGAGAGATGCGGGCAGGCCCGTCAATGGATGTAAAGCCCGCGGACCCCGGGACAGAATGCCGCAGGGTCCGCCGAGGCTAGAGGAGAGACGGTCGTGTGCGGCCCGCGTGAAAACAATTCCCGGCATAGTCGATCCCGAGTGCGGCGCCCAGGTTTGGGGAATGAACCTGACGCGAAACCGAATGAAGCATCGGGACGGGTCGACGGTATATATCTTGATCGATATCCTGTGATATACTACGGTATCGACCGAGGGAGACAGTCTAATGTCCCATACTACTGCCAAGCTCTTCCGCAATGGCCGCAGTCAGGCCGTCCGCTTGCCGGCGGACTTTCGTTTCGCTGGGTCGGAAGTCTATGTCCGGCGCGATCCCGCCACCGGCGACGTCATACTTTCCCGCCGGCCTGACTCCTGGCAAGATTTNNGCAATGTTCCACACGTGCGGGAGAGGCTGGTGAGGGTCTCCATGTCCGAAGTCGGTGTCTCGGTAATTACAGAGGCGGAGTTGCGGTTTGGCGTCGCTAAGAAACCCGGGGCGACGCGACTTGGTATGGTGGTGGAAGAATTTCTGCTGCGGGTCGAGACTCTGGCTTGGGACTCAGGAGCAGCGAAATCCTACGCGAGGATCCGCGCGGACATTGAGCGCGCCGGCGACCCCATGGGCAACCTCGACAGGATGATTGCCGCGCACGCACTAGCTGCACAAGC
>PLEA01000497.1:0-201 GCA_003136335.1 Acidobacteriaceae bacterium
TGGTTCAGCCTGAAATGGAGAGCTGGCGTTCCCCGTTAGCGAGGATACCGCCATGTTCGGCGGGCCAGTTGGGAGGACACCGCCCAATGCAGTGGCGGCTGGTGGAACAGGCAGCCGCTGAAACCGGGCGGCCTGCGCCCTTGAGCGATTCCTCAAGAATCGTAGCCGGGGCCACCAGGCGACCCGCACTCTTTCCACAGC
>PLEA01000497.1:213-12138 GCA_003136335.1 Acidobacteriaceae bacterium
AGCATGTAGCACAGCATTTCCGGGCCAACCGGCCAAGGCTTAGCCCAGCCGTCTCTGCGAAACTTCTCGACGCGGCCTTCGTCCTCACAACCGCCGAGCGCTTCGGCCAGCATCTCCGCGCAGCGAGCGGCGCTCTCGGCCAATCCCGCACGGGCCTGCTGCGGCGTGCAGTGCGCGCGGTTGAGTTGTGGTGGAACCTTTAGGTGCGGAGCCGTAAGCCTGACCCACTTGCGGCGGACATTGTGCATGTGCGTGAAGATCGCTGCAATGGTGCGGGGCTTAATGTTGCGGGTCGTGCCGGGCGGTTTGGCTCTCCAGGCGCCAGGGTCAAGACGTTCGATAAGAATCTGGTTCATGCGATCATTGGCGGCAAAGATCTGGACTGCGGCTCGGCCGAGTTGAGTGTGAACCTTGGGTTGACGCGTGGTCACGGCTCCCTATTCCTTGACCTATGATACGTCCGGGCCGTCGGCAATCTTCGGAGAACTGGGGAACGTCCCGTCTCTGCCCGGATTTGTCCGGCATATCCATTAATCCTTGAGGAGACGTCATGTTGCGCCAGCTTCCTTGTTCTTGACCCTGCCGATGCTATTTTTCGCTAGTCACCCAGCTCTTTCTTCTCAACCGCTCCATGTCAGGCTTGTCCCGGGTTCGGTGATGTCGGGGACCTTAAAGGTTAGGATCGGGGCAGACGAGGGTCCAAGTGGGGTCGAGGGAGCTCGAGGTGCAAATCGAGCTGTCCAATCAGCAGACCGTGACACGATACGTGTCAGTGCTCTACGATCCCGCTACTCGGTTGCTCTGGTGGAATACTGACTCGACGGACGCTACCGCCGCTCGCCGCAAGCTTGGCGCGCCTGTGTTGCTCCCGCACGACAGTGCCCTTAGTCTCACTGATTCCAAGTTCGTCTTGTTTTGGAATGGCTGGACCTCGGGCGGACGCATCCTGATCCGTGAGTCGGCCGAACGCTACGCCAGCCTGGATAAAGGCTTGGCCCACCTCTTGCTGGTCCTTGAGGCCAAGCGCGGCGATATCGAGGCCGGAAAACTCCTCCACGAATATAAGGAAGTTCAATTCCCAGACCTTGACAGGGACTTTCTATTTGCTAGGAATGTGGCGAACCGCGTGGGACCCACGCTCAGAGATGTTAATCGCGTGGGGAACGAATGGCACATTGTTGAGGATGGACCGAACGGGGGCAGCGCTGTCATCGTATTGAATGATAAGTACGAAGTGTTAAGTGTAAAGGTCGAACCCGCGAAATAATGCCGGGTGCCCCAGGTCTCGCAGGTTTTGCGAGACCCTTCGGCTCCGCTCTGGGCAGGCTCTGGGAGGGGCCACTTCGAATGTTCACTCGTCACAGACAGCTGTTTCTGATTTTTCTACTCTCCATTCATGACCGAAGGCCTGCACCGATTTTATGGCGGTAATGACTTACACTTTCTGACGTTCAGTTGTTACCGACGCCGACCGCTTTTCAGGAACGAGGCTTACTGTGATTCGTTTCTGAAGATTCTGGAACGGGTTCGCCGCCGTTATCGGCTCGTGGTGTTGGGGTATGTCGTCATGCCGGAACACGTTCATTTATTGGTGAGCGAACCGCAGCGGGAGACGTTGTCGACTGCGATTCAGGCATTAAAGCTCGGCGTTGTGCGTAGTATGCAGTGTTCTAGTGGGAGCATGTGGCGGTGCGCTCCCAGGTCTCGCAAAAACGGCGAGACCTGGGGCACCCCAGTTTCGGGCACCCCAGTGCATCCTGAACGATTCTGGCAGGCGCGGTTTTATGATTTCAATGTTTGGACAGAGCGCAAGAGGATTGAAAAGCTTCGCTATATTCATCGCAATCCGGTGGTGCGGGGCTTGGTGTCTTCGCCTGAGCAGTGGCGCTGGAGGAGTTTTCGTTGGTCCCTGTGCGAAGAGGCAGGTCCGGTGCGGATCAATGATACGGATATCATGGTAATGAAAATCCGACCACCAGCGGCGTGATCGAAACGTTCTTCCTTGTCACTCATTTGGGTACCAGGGTGCCCCATGTCTCGCCGTTTTTGCGAGACATGGGAGAGTGTGCGAGACTTGGGCCACCCGTCCAAGCATTGCGCCCGGGCGACGTCCAACCTTACTGCTGCTGGATCGCCGTGTCCGAGGCAGATGGTTTCTGCGTCACCTGCTGAGGACTTGGCAACTGCGAACGATCCCAACCGCCGCCCAAGGCCTCCACCAGCGCTACCGCGGAAGTCATTTCTTGCACCTGAAGATTATTCAGAGTCTGCTGGGCCGACAGAAGAGTGGTCTGCGCAATCAGCACGTCGACGTAAGGATCGATCCCGGTTTCATACCGAGCCTCTTCGAGCGTGAGATTGGTTTGCGCGAAATTCACCGCCTGTTGTTCCTGCTGAATCTCCTGGGAAAGGATGCGCACTTCGGCTAGAGCGTCTTCCACCTGTTGAAATGCGGCCAACACCGTCTGACGATATCCCGCGAGATTCGAATTGTAGGTGGCGACAAATTGCTGGACGGTGGCGCGGCGGAGACCCGCATCAAAGATAGTTTCCGAAAGGTTCGCCCCAACGGAAAAGAAGCGGCTCGGCCAAGACAGCCAATGACTTAGGCTCGAACTCTCAAAGCCGCCGGCCGCGCTCAAGGTGAGGTTGGGATAATAAGCTGCATACGCGATGCCGACGGCTGCGTTGGCCTCGGCCATGGCGCGCTCGGCAGCAGCAATATCGGGACGCCGCTCGAGCAACTCTGAAGGCACGCCTATCGGGATAGGAGGGGGAGCAACGACCATCGGCTTCACGGGAACCGAGAACCCGGAGGCGGCCTTGCCAATCAAGGTTGCAATCGCATGCTCAAACTGCGCCCGCGCGATGGCAACATTGGTTGCGCCCGCCTGCGCACTCTGCAGTTCGGTTTCGGCTTGGACCACGGCGATTTGGTTCGTTATGCCGGCCTGATAGAGCGATTGGGCCAGTTCGAGTTCTTTCTGATCGGCCGCCACGGTCTCGTTGAAGATCTTTTGCAGTTCGTCCTGCCCGCGAATTTCGAAGAAAAACTGGGCTAACGCTGCCTGCTCTGTAAGACGTTCGTTCTCCAGGTCGGCCGCGCTGATTTGTGCAGCATACTGCGCCTGGCGCACGGTGTTGCGCACCTTGCCCCAAAGGTCGGGTTCCCAGGATGCTTCCAGGGGCAGTGAATAAAGGGTGCTCTGCAGTTGCGAGGTCGTGCCGCTATTGCCGGTGCCTGTCGTAGTCCCGGAGCCCGTCGTATTGACGGCGCTCGTCCCCCCCAAGTTTGCCGACGATCGAGAGTGGCTGATGGATGGGGCAGCCGCCAGGGTTGGAAAGAATTGCGAACGAGCCTCGCGGACTACCGCGCGAGCTAGCATGAAATTCTCGAAAAATTCCTTAATGTTCTGGTTGTTGATGTTCAATTGCTCTTCGAGGCTGTTTAGCTCGGGGTCGTTGAATATCTCCCACCACTTGCCGCGCAACTTTGCATCCGCAGGCTGAGCGACCATCCAGCCTTCGGTTCCCTGCTGGAACTGAGTGGGTGATTCTTTGTAGACCGCGGCAGGCGCGGGCGTGGCGGGTGGATGATATTTCGGACCGACCACGCAGCCCGAGAGACTTAACAACAGCGACGGCGCCCAGAGCCAAATCGTACCTTTTGATCTTCGCGCGCAACTATCAATATCCATAACGTGTCTGTCCAAACAACCGTTCATCCCAATCCAAGTCCATCCCAGTCCAACGTGCTAGCCGACTTCCGGAGCCGGAGTGGAATGTCGTATTGCTTTGCCCTCCATGCGCAGCCGCAGCCGGTCGAAGGCCAAGTAGACAACCGGCGTTGTATAGAGCGTGAGCAACTGACTCAAAATCAGCCCACCAACAATCGTAATGCCAAGGGGCCGGCGGAGCTCGTAGCCGGTGCCCGTGCCCAGCGCCAACGGCAGAGCGCCTAACAATGCGGCCATCGTGGTCATCAGAATCGGGCGGAAGCGCAACATGCATGCTTCAAAAATCGAGTCGATTGGCTTCTTCCCTTCCTGGCGTTCCGCCTGGAGAGCGAAATCGATCATCATGATAGCGTTCTTCTTTACGATTCCTATCAGCAGTACGATGCCAATAATCGAGATAATGTTCAGATCTTGCTTAAAGATCATCAGGGCGAGGATCGCGCCTACACTGGCCGAGGGCAGCGTAGAGATAATGGTCACAGGATGGACGAGGCTTTCGTACAAAATACCGAGAACAATGTAGACCGCCAGCAGCGCCGTCACAATCAGCACGGGCTCAGTGCCCAGAGATTGCTGGTAGGCCAGCAGCGTGCCGGCAAAAAAGCCTTGCATCGTGGAAGGCGTCCCGAGCCGCTGCTGCATCTGGCTGATGCTCAAAGTAGCATCGCTCAATGACACATTCGGCGCCAGGTTAAACGACACGGTGACCGAGGGGAACAAGCCGGTATGGTTGATGGCGAGTGGCGTTGTGTTGGCTTGCCCCTTGGCCACCGTGAGCAGCGGAATGCTGCCGCCGGCGGTCGTATGAAGATAGATGTCTTTCAATCCTTCCGGACTTTGCCAATACTGGGGAGCGACCTCCAGCACCACGTAATACTGATTCAACTGCGTGTAAATGATAGAGACTTCCGACTGTCCGAATGCGCCGTACAACGCCGAGTCCAGCGACTGTGCAGTAAGACCAAGCTTGGCGGCAGTAACGCGGTCATAGGTCATCAGCTCATCAAGGCCGCCGTTCTGCTGGTCTGAACTCACGTCCTGGAAGCCGGGAAGGCGCTTCATCTCATTCAGGATGGTCGGCCCCCACTTGGTGAGATCCTCGACCGTGTCGGATTGAATCGTGTACTGATACATCGCATTGCTGGAGCGGCCGCCGATGCGCAGGTCTTGCACGGCCTGCAGGAATGCGGACGCCACCGGAAGACGGTTCAACTGGGGGCGAAGGCGGGCGATGATCTGAGCGGCCGTGACCTTGCGCTCGGCCAGCGGTTTGAGCGCAACATAGAGAGAGCCGGTGTTTGTGGCCCCATTGCCGCCAGTAGACGCAATCACATTTGCGACAGCAGGATCTTTCTTGATCACTCCCCCGATCTGCCGAATGGAGTTATCCATCGCAGAGAAAGATGAATCCTGCGGCCCGCGTACACTGCCGGTGATCGATCCCGTGTCCTCCACGGGGAAAAATCCTTTCGGTATTTTGATGATCAGCACCACGTTCGATGCGATGGTGATGAAGAGCACGATGAGGGTGAGCGTTGGATGGTCGAGCACCCAGTGCAGGCTGTCGCGATACAGAGACAGTACCCAATCAAAGAGCTTTTCGCTGGCCATGTATAGCCGGCCATGTTTTTCTCCTCGCTCGTTCTTCAAAAAATAAGCGCACATCATTGGCGTCGTGGTGAGCGAGATTACCATCGAGACAAACACGGCGGTCGAAAGAGTTACTGCAAACTCGCGGAAGAGCCGGCCCACGATTCCTCCCATCATCAAAAGAGGAATAAAAACGGCGATGAGCGAAATGCTGATGGTGAAAACAGTGAACCCGATTTCCTCCGCGCCCTTCAGCGCCGCGGGAAATGGCTCCATGCCATTTTCCAGATGGCGCGCGATATTTTCCATGACCACGATGGCATCGTCGACCACAAAACCGGTTGCAATGGTCATGGCCATCAGGGAGAGATTGTCAAGGCTGTAACCGAACAGATACATCACGGCAAATGTGCCCACCAGCGACACCGGCACCGCAACGCCTGGAATGAGCGTGGCGCGGCCGTTGCGCAGGAAGACAAACACCACAACGATGACGAGGCCGATGGAGATGAGCAGAGTTCTTTCGACGTCACTGACGGAGGCGCGGATGGTCGTGGTGCGATCCAGAACGATAGTGGTCTCAATGCCGAGCGGGATGGACGCCTCGATCGACGGGAGTTCCGCGCGGATGCGGTCAACCGTGTTAATGATGTTGGCGCCCGGCTGGCGGAAGATGATGACCGTAACCGCCCGCTTGCCATTCAAATATCCGGCAGCCCGGATGTTCTGCACGGAGTCCGTCACTTGCGCCACATCCGATAGACGGATGGCGGCGCCATTTTTATAACCGACCACGAGCGGTCTGTAATCCTGAGCGAGCGAGATCTGATCGTTGGCCAGGATGTCCATGCTCACATTGCCATCAGAAATTTGGCCTTTGGCCAGGTCGGAATTCTGCAAGCTGAGCACGGACTGCAGATTCGCCATGGCAAGCCCGTAGGCGGCCAATTGTGTGGGATTTGCGTCCACCCGGACGGAAGGCAGCGCACCGCCTCCGGCAGTCACCTGGCCCACGCCTTGGATCTGCGACAACTTCTGTATTACGACCGTCGAGGCTTCGTCATAGAGCTTAGCGGGACCGAATTTGTCTGAAGTTAAGCCCAAGATCATGATCGGCGCATCCGCGGGATTGACCTTGCGATACGTTGGATTGCCCGGCAGATTGGCAGGCAGATAAGTTCGCGCCGCATTAATGGCGGCTTCCACATCGCGTGCTGCGCCATCAATGTCGCGACTGAGATCAAACTGAATGGTGATGGAGGTACTGCCGAGCGTGCTGGCCGAGGTCATCTCCGTGACCCCTGCAATGTGACCAAACTGCCGCTCCAGGGGAGTCGCGACGGACGAAGCCATAATGGCGGCGCTGGCTCCCGGCAAGCCTGTGCTGACTGAAATCGTGGGGAAGTCCACCTCCGGCAAGGGCGCCACCGGCAGCACCTCGAACCCAATGGCGCCGGCCAAGGCAATCGCGACCGTGAGCAGGGTCGTTGCGACCGGCCGGTGAATAAAGGGTGCGGAGATATTCATGCCGGCCCTGCCTGTCTTGCGTCTCCGCGTTCTGCATTCTTCGACTTGTGGGCAAAGCGCTGCGCCAGATTATCAAAAAAGATGTAAATCACGGGCGTGGTGTAAAGCGTGAGCGCCTGGCTCAGCAACAGTCCGCCCACCATGGCAATGCCCAGCGGCCGGCGCAACTCGGACCCGAAACCGCTTCCCAGCGCCAGCGGCAATCCAGCCAGCAACGCGGCCATGGTGGTCATCATGATGGGGCGGAAGCGAAGCAAACAGGCCTCGTAGATTGCATCGGTCGCGTTTTTCCCGTGCTGCCGCTCGGCTTCCAGCGCGAAATCGACCATCATGATGCCGTTCTTTTTCACGATACCAATCAGCAGGACAATGCCGATGATCGCAACCACACTCAAATCCTGGTGAAACAGAATCAGAGCGAGAAAAGCACCCACGCCCGCGGACGGGAGCGTCGATAGGATCGTAATGGGGTGGACAAAGCTCTCGTACAAAACGCCTAGCACGATATACACCGTGACCAGCGCCGCAAGAATCAGCAACGGTTCATTGGACAGTGAATTCGTGAACGATGCCGCAGTGCCTTGAAAGCCAGCCTGCAGGCTGACAGGCATGTGCAAATCTTTCTCCACTTTGTCGACCGCGGTAATGGCCTCGCCCAGTGCAGCGTTGGGCGCAAGGTTGAACGATACTGTGATCGCCGGAAATTGACCCTGGTGGTTGATGGAGAGAGGCTCGGTCGTCTTCTCAAAGTGCGAGAAGGCGCTGAGCGGCACGGCATTGCTCATGGCAGAACTGGTGCTGCCGGCAGAAGTCGCTCCATTATTCGAGGTCGAAGACGCGGTGGGTGTAAGCGCGTTGGTCGGAGGAACAAGCGTATTTGCCGACGGCGTGTACAGCGCTGATCCGGTTAGCGCATTCGATCCCGCGGAGGATGATCCGGAGGACGCGAACGAGGTAGAGGCTCCGGTGCCGGTTGCTCCCGCAGAGGCATTGGACTGAATGTAGAGATGATTCAGCTTGTTCGGGTCCAACTGAAACTGCGGCTGACTCTCCAGAACCACGTGATACTGATTGACCTGCGTATACATCGTACTGATCTGCCGCTGACCGAAGGCGTCATATAGAGTGTTGTCGATGGTCGAGGGCGCGATGCCCAGTCGCGAGGCGGTGATCCGGTCGATCACCAGCGATACCGCCAGTCCTCCCATTTGTTGATCGGTGGCGACATCTTCCAGTTCCGGCAACTGCTGCAGTCGGCTGACGAAACGGTTGGTCCAGTCGTTCAGTTCATTCGCGTCGGGGTCTTCGAGCGTGTACTGGTATTGCGTGCGACTTACCCGATCGTCCACCGAAATGTTCTGCACCGGCTGCATAAACAGCTGGATTCCCTGCACCTGGTCCAGTTTCGACGTGAGCCGGCGGATTACATCGGAAGCGCTCATCTTGCGCTGATCAAGCGGCTTCAGATTAATCGACATTCTGCCGCTGTTCGTGGTCGTGTTGGTTCCATCGGCTCCGATAAACGACGAAAGGCTTTCGACCGCCGGATCCGCCAGAATAACCTTTGCCATCTCCTGCTGTTTTTGTGCCATGGCTTTCGAGCCAATCGTCTGCGGCGCCTGCGAGATGCCCTGGATGACGCCAGTATCCTGCACCGGGAAAAAACCTTTGGGGATAATGATGTAGAGGAAAATCGTTAGCAACAGCGTGGCCAGCGCTACCAACAGCGTGATCGTCTGGTATTGCAGAACAAACTTCAGCGTCCGTCCATAGAACGCGATCATGCCCTCGAAAACACGTTCCGAGGCTCGATAGATGCGTCCCTGCTTCTCTTTTGGCTGGTGCCGCAAGATTCGGGCACTCATCATGGGGGTGAGCGTAAGAGAGACGACTGCCGAGACGATGATCGTGACGGCCAGTGTCACCGCAAACTCACGGAATAGACGTCCCACCACGTCGCCCATGAATAACAAAGGAATTAATACGGCGATGAGGGACACGGTCAGCGAGAGAATGGTGAAGCCAATNNTCGTCCACCACGAAGCCGGTGGAAATAGTCAGCGCCATCAGCGACAAGTTATCCAGGCTGTACCCAAGCATGTACATCGCGGCGAAAGTGCCCACCAACGACAGCGGCACAGCCACGCTCGGAATGATGGTGGCATAAAGACTTCGCAAAAAGAGGAAGATGACCAGCACCACCAGGCCGATCGTCAACATCAATTCGAACTCAACGTCGGAAACCGATGCTTCAATGGCGGTCGTCAGGTCAGTAAGCATGGTGACCTGAATGCCCGTGGGCAGATTGGCCTGAAGCTGTGGCAAGAGTTGCTTGATACTCTTCACCACGCTGATCGTGTTGGCTCCGGGCTGGCGCTGCACATTCAGGATGACCGCGGGGGTCTGATTCATCCACGCTGCCTGATTGTTGTTCTCTACGCCGTTCACCACCTGTGCCACGTCGGTGAGCATCACCGGCGCGCCGTTGCGGTAGGCTACGACCACCTTTCGATAGTCGTCGCTGGTGATCAGCTGATCGTTGGCGTCAATCTGGTAATCCTGGCTCGGCCCGTCGAAGTTCCCTTTGGCGGCGTTCACGCTGGACTGGGTCAGCGCGGTGCGCAGATCTTCCATGTTGATGCCGTAGGAGGACAGGGCCGTAGGGTTGGCTTGAATGCGCACTGCAGGTTTTTGGCCGCCGCTGATGGTCACCAGACCAACCCCATTCAGCTGTGAAATTTTCGGCGCCAGCCGCGTGTCCACCAGGTCCTCCACCTGAGACAGCGGCATGGAAGTGGATGTAATTCCCAGGGTGAGCACCGGCGCATCGGCTGGATTCGTCTTACTGTAAGTGGGAGGCGCAGGCAGAATCGAGGGCAACAAGCTCTGCGAGGCGTTGATGGCAGACTGCACCTCTTGTTCCGCAACATCAATATTCAGAGTCAGGTTGAATTGCAGCACAACGACGGAGGTACCGCCGGAACTGCTGGAAGTCATCTGGCTCAACCCTTGCAGTTCGCCGAATTGCCGCTCCAGTGGCGCCGTCACGGTCGTCGCCATCACCGTCGGACTTGCTCCCGGATAAAACGTCAGGACCTGAATGGTCGGATAATCGACCTCCGGCAGGGCCGAGACCGGCAGTTGGAAATACCCAACAATGCCAACCAGGAGAATTGCGGCCATTAGCAAAGAGGTGGCAACCGGCCGCAAGATAAACGGACGAGATGGACTCACGGGGTGCTGCTCCCACTCGTGCTGGATGGGGCCGACTTCGAACCCTTGTCCCCGCTCTTATTCGCGCCTTTGGTCCCACTCTTGTCCCCACTGTTCTCCGCAGTGGCGACCGCGACATTATCCTGCAACTTATCGAAGCTGCTGTTGGCGACCACGTCCCCCGGGTTGATGCCGTCAACCTGGGTTACACCGCCGTCGGTAACCCCTGGCTTTACGCTGCGCGTATGAGCGATGTTGTTTTGAATCATATACACGAATGATGCCGAGCCATTCTGTTGAATGGCCGATGCAGGAATCAGCGTCACTCCCTGCAACGTATTCACCAGCAGTCGAATATTCACAAACTGGTTGGGGAAGAGCGCATCATTCTTGTTAGCGAAGACGGCTCGTGCTTTTACGGTTCCGGTGGTAGTGTCAATCTGGTTATCGAGCGTCAACAACATCCCGCTGGCGATTCTCGTCTGCGCGGTGCGATCAAAGGCGTCAACGGCGAGCTTCGCCTTCTTTTGCAATCTCGCCGCAACTGGGCCGAGACTATCTTCCGGTATGGTGAAAATTACGGTGATCGGCTCCATCTGGGTAACGACTGCGAGGGTCATGGTGCCGGCAGACTGCACAACGTTGCCGGGATCCACCAGCCGTAGACCCACGCGCCCGGCGATGGGAGCGGTGATATGACAGTATCCAACCTGAATCTCGTCATACTGCACCGTTCCCTGATCGTTTTTCACCGTCCCCTCGTCCTGCAGCACAATCTTTTCCTGATCATCTAACAATTGCTTCTGGATCGCGTTGCGCGCCCAGGCAATGCGGTAGCGCTCAAGGTCCATCTGCGCCTGGGCGAGCAGATTCTGGTCTCGCTGCAACGTCCCTTCTGCCTGCAACAGCATGGCTCGGTATGGTCGCGAATCGATGTCAACCAGCGGAGATCCCTTCCGTACCAGTTGACCCTCCTTAAAATGAACAGCCACGACCGGGCCCGTCACTTGGCTGGTAACCCAATCGGTATAGACCGGAGTGACCGTACCGATTTCGTCCAGGTAAACGCCGATGTTGCCTTGCTGGGCCGTCGCTGTCGTTATGTTGATCTTCGGCGCCGGAGGCGTGACTTTTTTCGCGTTCTTGTAATGCTGCCATAGGAGCCATGCCACCAGCACAACCGCCAGCAACAAGAGAATCCATAGGATCCACCGCGGCACTCTATGCCCTTGAGTTCCCGAACCGTGCTCCGGGAGTTGATGGGCAGGGTCGGTGATGGGATGCTCGTTGGTATCGACGGTCAAAAGGAAGCTCCTTTTCCGGCTCCGAGTCGCTGAATTATAGCCTAGGAGAAAGGAGCTCCGTGCTTAGAGGAGCATGCGGTAGCGGACGGTTGCTACGAGAGATCTGGGCTGGTGGCCCCGGGCAGAGTCGAACTGCCGACTTTCGGTTTAGGAAATCTTTAACACCTACGGACAACAAAGCAGATACTTCCCTTCCCTCGGCAGAATCCGGCAAAGTCCTGCAAAATCCGCAACCCCCGCGCAACAAGAAGGCGAGGTAGCAGATGGTTCACAATATTACGATTCCCCGAAGCAAGTCATCGCGATCAACGGTAGCGCTGGTGCGCGGGTCGAGATCGACGCGACAATCTTTGCCCGCTCACGTGGAGATTCAGGAGCGACACGATGATCATCTACGGGAACAATGAAATAACCTGCGGAGATTCGTACTCTACCCTTTATGGAGAAGGCTAAATGCCAGGACTAATGTCGTTACCTCCCGGTCTCTTGGCCATGTTCAGGCCGCCGCAATTCTCTCGAAGGACAGGATGTTGGATTCCAGATTTCCTGGCTTC
>PLEA01000236.1 GCA_003136335.1 Acidobacteriaceae bacterium
GGATGATAGGGAGACCGAGCCGTGTCGCCCTTTTCGTCCGCAAACGAATTGACGAAAACGATCCGCTCTGGCACCGCGATCTCGCGATACACAAACTTCCCCCACATCTCCTGCCCCTCCCGTCGCATCGAATAGTGAAAGACCCCGCCCGGCCGCAGATCCAACCTATAGACTTTGATCGCACACCCCTTCGGCCCCCACCACAGCGCCAGTCCTTCAGCCTCCGTCCACGCCTTGAACACAAGCGCACGCGGCGCATCGAATCCCCGCGTGAGGACAAACTCTTTCTGGCTCGATCGCTCCTCATTCGATCGTTGGCTGATGGAGTCCAGGTGAGCGCCGAGACGATCCAGGCTTTGCGTCCATCCCGCCTGCATCCCTTGCAGATATTGCGGTGCCTGCGCGGCAGCTTTGATCACGCGCGCTTTCAGGGTCAGCGCCGTTTTCCCGTGCTGCTCGGCAAAGATCACGGTGTTGAGCACATCGAACATGGAGTTGCCTTTTTCATCCAGCGCGCTGCCGATGAAAACCAGCCGCTCGGGCTCGTCGATCTCCTCAAACACGCCTTTCATCGGATACACGACGCCGTCGGGCGCGCGCATGTGGATGCGAATTGCGCCACCGGCTCGCACGTCCAGTTCACAAACCGGGTTCGTGAACCCACTCGGCCCCCACCATTGCGCCATGTGCTTGGTCTCGGTCCACGCCTTGAACACGAGTTCTCTGGGCGCGTCGAAAACACGCGTGATGACCAAATCCCATTCCGAAGATTCGGTCGCGGCGCTAATTCTTGCGTTGGGTGCGGGCATGTATCTTCTCCTTCTTCTTATTTTTCAAATCTTGTTTTTTTAGTTCGCGCAGATAGTCATCCAGTCGATCTAAACTCTCCTCCCAGAAGCGCCGGTAATGTTCCACCCACCCGGCCACATCCTGCAGAGGAGCGGCCTGGAGCCGGCAGGGCCGCCATTGCGCTTCGCGCCCGCGCGCGATCAGTCCCGCGCGCTCCAATACTTTCAAATGTTTGGAAATCGCCGGCATGCTCATGGCAAAAGGTTCGGCCAGCGCCGTCACCGAGGCCTCGCCCGACGCCAGCCGCGCCAGAATCGCGCGCCGCGTGGGATCTGCCAGTGCTCCGAAGGTTTCACTCAATCGATCGTTCATGGCCGTACAAAACCAATCAGTTAAATAACTACTAGGTTAAATATACCCACTGCGATCTCCTGTCAACTGTTTTTCGCTTTGACCGTGGGCTTCTGGGAGCTTCGCCCTCACCGAATAGTTAGTATGATGTTGCTGCAAAGAAGAAAATCGTTTCTGGAAAGAGTCCCGTAATGCCAGTTTCCTGCCCGCGGTTCCTTGTTTTACTTTTCGGTATAACAACTGCCGCCTCGGCCTTCGCGCCCGCACAAACCGCCGCTGTTTCACAGCCTGCCACTATTACGCTCGAAGCCGTAACCAGTTCCCACCCGCTGCGGGACGGCGTTGAACTTCAGTCGGGCGCGGCGACTTTGCGCATCACCGCGCTTCGCGATGACATCATCCGAGTGCGCATTTCTCCGGATAGCACTCTGCCCGAAGACGCTTCCTGGGCAGTCCTTCCCGGGCCGCGCAGCAAATCCATCGATGTGCAGCCGATTCAAGAGGCTGCCTCCGTAGGCTTTCGTACCGCAGAACTGGAGGTCCGCGTCGAGCGCAATCCCCTCCGCGTGGTCATTCGCGATCTCGCCGGCAACGTCATCTCCGCCGACGCCGCGGGCCGCCCCATCCAGTTCGAACTCGGAGGGTTCTCGATCTCCAAGCAAATGCCCGCCGACGAGCATTACTTTGGCCTCGGCGACAAGACCGGCTCCTTCGACCGCCGGAATCAGGCCTACACCCTCTGGAACACCGACATCGGTCCCCAGGAATCCGTCGATCCTCTCTACAAAAGCATCCCGTTCTTCCTCGGCATCAACGGCACCCGCAGTTATGGCATCTTCCTCGACAATACCTGGCGCACCTGGTTTGATTTCGGCAAACAGGCGCGGGACGCGATCTCCTTCGGCTCCGAAGGCGGCCCGCTCGACTATTACGTTCTCTATGCCCCCACTCCGAAGCAGGTCGTGGAAAGCTATGCCTATCTAACCGGAACGCCTCCGCTTCCTCCGCTGTGGGCGCTGGGTTTCCAGCAGTCGCGCTATAGCTATACTCCGGAATCCCAGGCCCGCGAGATCGCCAACCGTCTTCGCGCCGACATGATTCCCTCCGACGTGCTTTACCTCGACATCGACTACCAGTACAAGAATCGTCCTTTCACCGTGGATCCCAAAACTTTCCCTAACTTCCCGGGACTCGCATCCGATCTGCGCAAACAGCATTTTCATTTAGTCAATATCACTGATCTGCACATCGCGCACGCCCCCAATCAAGGCTACGGCCCGTACGATACCGGCGAAGCCGGCAACCACTTCGTGAAAAATCCCGATGGCTCCGAATTTGTCGGCGTCGTCTGGCCGGGCCCGGCGGGCTTTCCCGATTTCACGCGCGCCCAAACCCGCGAGTGGTGGGGCGGCCTCTACCGTCAATTTGTTGCGGACGGCGTGGCCGGCTTCTGGAACGACATGAATGAACCCTCGGTCTTTGACGGACCCGACAAGACGATGCCGCTGAATACCGTGCATCGCATCGAAGAGCCCGGATTCATCACGCGCACCGCCACCCACGGCGAGATCCACAACATCGTCGGACTGGAAAATGCCCGCGCCACTTTCGAGGGCCTTCTGCAACTGCGTCCCGACGAGCGTCCATTTGTTCTCACCCGCGCTACCTACGCGGGCGGCCAGCGCTATGGCTTTACGTGGACCGGAGACAATTCCGCGACCTGGAATCATCTGCGTCTGGCCACGCAGATGGTGCTCAATCTCGGCGTCAGCGGCATTTCATTCTCTGGCGCCGACGTCGGCGGGTTTAATGGCTCACCTTCTCCCGCGTTGCTCACGCGTTGGGTTGAGCTCGCCGCGTTCTCTCCGTTCTTCCGCGATCATGCCACCAAAGGCTCGCTACCGCATGAGATCTGGAACAACGGACCGGAGCAGGAAGCCATTCGCCGCCGCTACATTGAAACCCGCTACCGCCTGCTGCCCTACATCTATTCGCTGGCCGACGAATCTTCGCGCACCGGGCTTCCGCTCATGCGTCCCGTCTTCCTTGAATTTCCGGATGTGTTCGCTGCGGGGTTCGATCATCTCGACACGGAATTCCTGCTCGGCCCCAGCCTGCTGATCGCGCCGCCTCCGTTCGCCGAAATGGTCAATGATTATGCCGTCTCTTTCCCCAAAGGCCAAGACTGGTATGACTTTTGGACGGGCATGAAAGTTGCCGCATCTCCGCAGCCGCCCTCGATCGTCGATGTCGTCAACTCAGGCGGAGGCGCAGGCATTGCCATGCCTCGCGAAATTCATCCGCCGCTCGAGACCATGCCGGTCTACGTTCGCGGCGGAAGTATCCTGCCCCTCCAGCCTCTGATTCAGAACACGGACGAAACGCCCAAGGGGCCGTTGGAGCTGCATGTCTATCCCGGCCCGCAGTGCAGCGGATCGCTTTATGTCGATGACGGCCACACCTTCCGCTATCAGCACGGCGAGTATCTGCGGCAGACATTCACCTGCCAGTCCGACGGCAACTCCATGCGCCTGAATTTCCATGCGCGTCAAGGTTCGTACACACCGTGGTGGAAGTTCGTCGAGGTGGTGATTTATGACTGGCCGTCCGCGCATGCCGAAGCGAAGTTCTCCAGCAGCACGTATCCGTTGAAAACATCGTATGACGCGAAGCAGCATGCTCTGCACGTCACGCTGGCGGATGTGTCGGCAGAGGCCGAGCTCAGCATTCGCGGCAGATCCAATCATTGATGTCATTGCCCGAGGTGCCGCCGGCCAGGTTCGGCGGAGCTTGGACGGACCGCCCGGGAGGCTGAGTGCCATCCAGGTATGGGTGCTCGCCAGCAGATATGCACTGCGCAGGGCTGGGCCGCCCGCCCGATCTTCTTGGGCGAGTGAATGCGTCCATCGAGCTTCTCGGCGTTGACCGGGAGGATTTCTTCAAGGAACTCTTGGATGATCTCACCAAGGAATTGAAGCCGGTGCAAACGCAACTGCGAAGGAAATATGAGGCTAAGAAAACGTCCCTCCAGTTGCAATCGGGTGCTCTATTGATCCCGTGTGGTGGATAGCGTCGCCATCGTGACAGTGCTCTACCAGCAGCAGAACTAGTCTGGGCGCGGAAGCAGCAGGTCCCTCGACTACGCCGTCGCTGGGCGCTCCGGCTTCGGTCGGGATGAACCATTTTGGGATGATTTCGGGTGAAACTGTTCTGAGATTTTTTTTGGGACAGAGGTTTCATCGACGGGCGGGGTAGCCCATCCTTGCCGTACCACCGAATGGGGCACCCTTTTTTATACTGTCCTGCGAAAGGCTGGGCCACCCGCCGATGATCGGGATCACACGAGCTTGCCTGTGGCTGTGAGCGATGCAAACCCGGTGATCCCACTCAGAAATCGGTTATTGCTTGTCATAGAATGCGACGCTATGCGTCTTCTTTCCTGCTGAGTCAGTCAGATCTGTAGTTACCGTGCGGGTCTTGCCATCGGCAGAGACAACGATATGACTGCTACCGGTAACTTTGCCGTCCTTTTTGGTAATGCCATCCATTGTGCGCTCGTTGACCTTTTTATATGCCCGCGTGTCGCCAGTGGGATCACCGGTGAGTGGATAGTCTTTGCCGTCGAACTTGCCGGTCCACTCGATGTGCGATGGCTTACCCTGAGCATCGACACCGTCGATGGTGCACTTGATGTTGTCGACGGCGGCCTCGTAGACAACCGTGCTATTTTTCGCGGCTCCAGAGCTAACCTTCGACTTGGCTTCATCGAGCTTCCATGAACCGATCATCGGGTTTTCGGCGAAACATAGCGTCAGGCCGAGAAAGCACATCACGAGCGTTAGCACCACGGTTCTTGTCTTCATCTTTATCTTTATCATCTTGGGCTCCTCCCGTTGGGGGAATAGGCGTAGAAAATCTCCGCCCTGTGGCGGCGAGATATCTTCATCATTCGGAGTTTTCTTGTCAAGATGGCTCCAGCGACCTGAGCATTCCTGTTGGCTGAAACCTGCGCTTTATTATCGGCAGCATCGCGTCCCACCCCTTCGACTCCGCTCTCCAGAAACTCATTCAGG
>PLEA01000255.1 GCA_003136335.1 Acidobacteriaceae bacterium
CGACTGTCCCCCCTATCCCGATTTCATAACAAAAAAGTTTGCTCGGCTGACAGCCGAGATTTCAAACCACAACTGGGCCCGCCGTACAATCTTGACATGCCAACACGCGTAGTCGTTGCTCTGTTCTGGGTAGTTTTCGTTCTTGAATTGCCGCTGTGCTCTTCGCAATCACAGTCTGGCCGCCAGCAGCAAATCGAATCGCACACTCGTAAAGCTGCGGGGTATTTGAAGGAGAACAAACCTAATCTGGCCGTCCCCGAATTCAGGGCCATTCTTGCCCTCGATCCGAATAACGTGGATGCCCACGGTAATTTAGGGGCAGTGCTGTTCTTTCAAGAAGCATATGCAGACGCGCTTCCCCAGCTTCGGGCCGCAGTAAAATCGCGTCCCACTCTGTGGAAGACTCGCGCTCTTCTCGGCATCGCGGAAAAGCGAACCGGCGACACTGAGGCAGCCCGCCGCGATCTGGAAAAGGCATTTCCAAACCTGCAGGAAGCGAAGATTCGAACAGATACAGGCATGGAACTGATCGAAATCTATTCCGGCGAGGGTGAACTCGATAAAGCGGCTGCAACCATCGCTACGCTGAGGAGGCTCTCGCCCGCGGATCCAGCGATTCTGTACTCCGCTTATCGCCTGTATTCCGACTTGGCGGATGATTCTCTGCTCACCCTGTCGATCGTGGATCCGAAATCCGCGCGCATGCATCAGGCCATGGCGCACGAACTGGCCAAGCGGGGGAATACTCCGGAGGCGATTGAGAACTACCGCGCCGCGCTCAAGATCGACCCGCGGCTTCCGGGACTCCATTTTGAGCTGGCCGATATGCTCAACACTCTGTCGACTGCCGAGGGACGGGCGGAAGCCAAAAAAGAGTACGAGGCCGCGTTGGAAGTTAATCCGTCTGATGGGCAAGCTGAATGCAGACTGGGCGATATCGCTCTTCAGAGAGACGATTTGAAGGAAGCTAGCGAGCGTTACGCCCGCGCGGTACAGCTGCAGCCACGTGATCCCGAGGCAAGCATTGGCCTGGCGAAGGTTCTGATGACAATGGATCAGCCGCAGAAAGCCGAGCCGCTTCTGCAGCATGCTCTCCAACTGGACCCCACCAGTGCTCTGGCCCACTTCCGCCTGAGTACGATATATCGGCAGTCGGGACGTGCCGCGGAGGCCAAACAAGAACTAGAGGAGTACCAAAAGTACAAGGAGATGAAGGATAAACTTCGCAAAATTTACCACGACTTGCATCCGGAGCAACCCATGGGCGAAAGCGACGACGCTAATCCTAAATGATAGTCAAGCCGCGCCGGAGGAAAGGCAAGCGCGACCCACCGCCGTGTCTTGCGACTTGTCTGGCTTACCGGCTGCAGAGCTGCCGGATGACGCGCGACAATGATGGCGCGACGAATTTCAAGAATGAGCTTATCTCGAATCGCGATGATGAAGACACTTCTTGCAGCTGCAATCTCGTCTTCGGTTGTTCCACTGTTCGCAGCCTCCTACTACCCGGCCCGCTTGAACGATGCCAAAGCAGTTTACTTAACGCCGGATAATTTTCCCGTCAAGGGCGACGGAGTTGCCGATGATTCCGCAGTCTTACAGCAAGCCATCAATACGGTTCGGGAGAAGACCAACCAGGGCATTCTGTTCGTTCCGGCCGGCCGCTACCGTCTGACCAAGACGATCTATATCTGGCCTGGAATCCGGCTGATCGGGTTTGGGGCGGACCGGCCCACTCTTGTGCTCACCGCAAACACGGCGGGTTTTCAGCAAGGGCCCACTTATATGGTGTTCTTCGCGGGTGGCCGCCCGGGCACAAATGCACCTCCACCGGATGCGAGCCCGGGTACGTTCTATTCCGCAATTAGCAACATCGATATTGAAATTCAAGACGGAAATCCGGGCGCTGTGGGCGTACGCGCCCACTATGCCCAACATTGCTTTCTGGCTCACATGGACTTTCACATCGGCTCGGGACTGGCAGGCATTCACGATGGCGGCAACGTCGCTCAAGACGTGCATTTTTATGGGGGCCGATACGGCATCTGGACCCGGAAGCCGTCTCCGGGATGGCAATTTACGGTGATCGACGCTACGTTTGAGGGGCAGCGCGAAGCAGCGATCAGGGAGCACGAAGCCGGGCTGACCCTGATCCGTCCGCAATTCAAGAATGTCCCTACGGCAATTTCCATCGATCCTCAATACTCCGACGAACTCTGGGTGAAAGATGGACGCATGGAAAACGTTACCGGCCCCGCCGTAATCATCAGCAATGAGAACAGTGCCCGGACCCAGATCAACATGGAAAACGTCGTCTGCCGGAACGTTCCTGTTTTTGCCGCTTACCGCGAGAGCGGAAAGCACCTCGCAGGCCCAGCAGGAACATACGAGGTGAAGACTTTTTCTCATGGCCTTCAGTATGAAGACATTGGCGCCGTACCGGCGATTCAAGACCTCTATGACACAGCACCATTGAGCGCATTGCCAAAACCAGTCAAGTCCGACATCTTGGATCTGCCGCCGATCGACACCTGGGTCAATATCCGCTCTCTCGGGGCTCGAGGTGACGCTAATACCGACGATACTGACGTGTTTAGAAAAGCCATCGCTCAACACCGCGCGATTTATTTGCCGTCCGGCCAGTATCGCGTGACAGACACCATCACGCTGCGGCCGGATACGGTTCTCATCGGACTGCATCCGAGCGTCACCCGGATATTGCTTGCCGATTCAACGCCAGCTTTTCAAGGCGTTGGCACTCCCAGGCCGCTGCTTGAAACCCCACGAGATGGGACGAATATCGTGACCGGCATCGGCCTATACACCAACGGCATCAATCCGCGGGCGGTGGCGGCGAAGTGGATGGCGGGTACGGATTCGATGATGAATGATGTTCGCTTTCTGGGAGGTCACGGTACGATTGATCCGAACGCTAGCGCGGAAGAGAGTTCCAAAATATGGAAAGAGATTTATAACAACACCCACAGCGCCGATTCCAATCCCATTCGCCGATGGGACGGACAGTATCCCAGCCTGTGGATTACCGGCGGCGGGACTTTCGTCGGCATCTGGACGCCCAGTACATTCGCGCAAGCGGGACTGTACATCTCGAACACTTCTACCGAAGGCCGAATTTACGAACTGTCGAGCGAGCATCACGTTCGCAACGAGGTAGTTCTGGACCATGCGTCCAACTGGCAAATCTACGCGCTCCAGACGGAAGAGGAGCGGGGTGAGGGCGGGTTCGCTTTGCCGCTCGACATCCGGAATTCGAGCAACATCACCTTAGCGAACCTGCACATGTATCGCGTCGTAAGCAGCTATCAACCGTTCCCGCAGGCGATCACAGTTACAAACTCCAGGAACATACGTTTTCGCAACGTCCATTGCTACAGCGACAGCAAAGTATCCTTCGACAGCGCGGTTTACGATCAGACCTACAACATTGAGATTCGGCAGCGCGAATTCGCCTGGTTGACGATTTCCGGCGGTGCGCCTCAAGTTCGCCCGAAGGAACGTTCCCCCGTTCTTGCCGAGGCCGCGAAGGTAGAGAAAGTTGCGAGCGGCTTCTTCAATATTTCCGGCGGAGCCGTTGACAACTCCGGAAACGTTTATTTCGTGGACGCAAAATGGCAAACCATCTATCGTTGGTCCGCCGCGACTCGACAACTGTCGAAGGTTCGCGACAATCCGCTGGACCCGGTTCAACTGTTTTTTGATAAGGCCGGCGATTTGATCGTGGTTTCGTATGCGGGACACGGAACCGTCTACAGCTTCAAGCCCGAAGCGAAGGATGACAATATTACGCTGCTAGATGCTGTGCCGGCCGTGCCACGGCCGGGAATGACCCCGGTTCTGCCTGTCGACTACTGGAGAAACGAAAATGATTTTCTCGAAGCGATTTCCGCAAAGCCGCCCTATCAGTTCGTTTCTCCGGACGGAAAGACTTTCCTTTCCGCGGGAGAGGACTTTGTGACCGGGAAACTCTACTATGGAACCAAGTTGGATGCCACGCTGCGAGCTTTTGGCTTCGCCCCAGCAATTGTGGGCCAGCCGTACTACGTTTCCGATGAATCCGGAGAGAAGATCTATGTCGGCAGCGTCAATGTCGACGGGACAATCTCGAATTTGAGGCTCTTCGCTGAACGGGGCGGAGAAAGCGTGACAGTGGACGACCAAGGTAACGTCTATATCGCCGCGGGACAAGTGTTCGTATACAACCCAGCGGGCGATCTAATCGATACGATCGAGATTCCAGAACGGCCTTCGCAATTGTTGTTCGGTGGTACCGATGGCAGTACTTTGTTTGTTCTTGCGCGCAGTTCCTTGTACGCCGTCCAAACCATCCATCGAGGGCGCCTGAAAAGAGCGGATCCTTAATTTGCCAGGCCCACCGGAATATGCGGATTTACACGCACAGACTGCCCTCTGGGCGGCCTCATTGATCTTATTGGTTTGTCTGTCATCGTCCTCCTTGTTTCCCCAAAGCCCCCAATCTAAAGCTGATGCATCCGAGAGCAAATCAGGTGCGGCCGCTCCCGCAGCTACTCCGTTACCTCAACTGGTCGACATAACCGATAAGGCAGGTATTGTCGACGTGGGGAAAGCGGAGCTCTTGAAATATGACCTTTGCCGCGAGATTACGCGAACCGTTCCTGGTGTGCCGTTCGTAATCCTAAGCGCGAACGCGCGTGTCGGAAGTAATCCGCATTGGGCGAAAAACGGACCCAAAAAAACTGTGTCCGCATAGGTGTCGTAACCCTTTACACCATTCGGCGCATTTCGTGGAAGACACTCATTTTTTCTTGAACGATCGCGTGAACTTAACGAAATTGCCGGAGTCTCGGAGGGCAGCCTACCGCCCCGATCCCGAAGTTAGTTGAACCTCCACGCGGAGACTGGCGACCGTGAAGTAAGCAGATGTTTCGCTTCGACCCACCTGGACAACCACCTGGTTCAAGTAACGAGACGGCAGCGCGGCGTTGGTCTTGCAGATCCGAGGAACAGACCAGACGGCACCCACGAGAGCGGCTGTCCAAAGCGCGATGGCGGCGATCTTCACCCCGTAACCGTAGTGTTCTTCGATCACGACAGTGCCGGCACAAATGTCTCCCAGGCGGCGATGAATCCTGGAGCACCCTGCAACCACCGCACCCACCAGGTAGAAGCCGAGCCCGTCCACGACGCGGAGGAGATTACGGATTGCGAGAACCGCGAGCGGGTTGCGCTCGGTCATCCGGACAACCCGGATGCCCACCATCGCTTTCCCCAAGGTGGCGCCGAAGCTCGCTTCCAGCAGCCAGAGATAGAGAAAGAAAACCGCGGCATTGAGCGATTCGGCAACGAGGAGTGCGGCGAGGGTCAGCTTCAGTTCTGTTCCGTCGACAATGCCCCAGCGCATGAAGGCCCAGGCATCCACAATGGCAAACACGCCGAAAAGGAAGGTGCTGTCGAGCGCAAACGCGATCAAGCGATCTCCCAGGGTTGCCATTCGGTAAAAGGAGTCGCCTTTCTGCTCTCGCCGAACGTGCTTGGGCGGCGCGCTTGTCGTCGGGGACACGGGCGCGATTACGCCTGATTCCTCCAGCAAGTGCTGAGCGGGCGGAATGACACCGCCGCAGGATCCGCAATTCTTGGAATGAAGGCTGGTTTGCCTGTGGCAGTGTGGGCATTCCATAGTTGGAATCAAGCCTGCTCGTGAGTTGATTAATGATTACGCTCGGCGTTGGGGATTGCAGCATCACGAAAGGACAGCATCGGAAGGCTCCTATTTGGGACCCTTCCCGCATAACAACACTGCAAGCTGCGGCCTCTCTGGAGCTAAGGCACAGCGGTTGGCGTAAAAGGCGGGTCTACCCTCACGACCGGATTACTGGTGAAATGGCGATTGTTCGCCAACAACCGCATAGTTTCGGGTTGGCCGACCGGCCGCCAGCTATATAGCAGGCATCCAGAACATCGTCTATCTGACTGGGCCGCGAACGAAACTACTCAGCAACGCGTTTTTCGTTGTTCATGTATACACTGTCTACATGGACAGTGTTTCCACCTCTTGCAAGATTGCTAATGCAGCCCGTCCCCTGCTGGACAAAGAGGGGACGGAGGCGCATACGGGAGGGCGTGGAGAGCGGCTACCTCCGCAAGGATGACGCGTGGGAGATCGTTTTCGAGATGAGCGCCCTTTCCCACGGCCTCATCATGCTCTATTTGGGCGGACGCGTGGGCGGGCCGCCCACTCGTTTTCGCGCCGTCTACCGGCGCTCCTTCAGGAGGTACATCCGTGGCATTCGCAACTGACTTCAGGCGCATCGGCATCGGGTTCCTTGCGGTGGTTTCCACAGCGGTACTGATGTGGTTCGGCAACGGCCTGGTCCCCTGGTGGCCGCTGATGTGGTTCGCTCCACTCCCCGTGCTCTTGTTCGCGTCGCGCACGTCGTGGTGGGGCGCGGCTTTGGCCGCATTCCTCTCCTCGCTAATCGGCAGTCTCAGCATGTGGCAATACTTCCGCACGGCGCTGCATGCCCCGCCCACCCCGTGGATGGGTATTTATTCCACCGTGGCGCTCACGTTCACTTTGGCGGTGCTGCTCTTCCGCGCGCTGCTGCTGCGCGGCGCTCCATGGAGCGCACTGCTGGCCCTCCCGGCGACATGGGGTTCGTGCGAATACATTGGGAACCTCACTACGTCGAACCGCACGGCGGGTAGTCTATCCTACTCGCAGCTGAACTTCCTGCCTTTCCTGCAACTCGCCTCCGTCAGCGGTCCCTGGGCATGAGCTTTCTGCTGCTACTGTTTCCAGCCGCGCTGGCCATCGGCCTGTATCTACGCCGTACCGCGCCAAAGCAGGCGTTGCGCATTGTTGGTGCGAGCCTCGGCGTGATTGCACTAGCGCTGATCTTCGGCGTGTTGCGCCTCGCAGTGCCATCACCACGCCAACAAGTGAGGGTGGGACTCATCGCATCCGATTCGCCAGCTAACTTGTATACGGCTGCTCAAGGCGCCGAGACCGAACGCCTGTTTCGCGATTACTCTGCCGAAGCGGAAACGCTCGCTAGCCGCGGAGCGCAAGTTATCGTGCTGCCGGAAAAGCTTGGCACGCTCGTGGACCCTAATACCGCGGGCACCGATGCCATATTTCAATCTCTGGCCGACAAGACAGGTTCAACGATCGTCGCAGGTGTGGTCCACATAGCGTCGACGATGCAGTACAACCAGGCGCGGGTATACAGGCCGGGAACTCCCGTGCTGAGCTACGACGAGCACCACATGCTGCCCCCAATGGAATCCAAATACAAGCCCGGTACGACCCTAACGCTCATAAGGAAGCCTTCCGTGATCTGGGGCGACGGCATTTGCAAGGATATGGACTCTACGCCGCTCTCCGGTCAGTACGGCGAGGCGGGCGTGGGCCTGATGCTCGATCCTGGCTGGGATTTCAATGTCGACCGGAGTTGGCACAGTCACATAGCGATAATGCGTGGTGTGGAAAGCGGCTTCAGCGTTGCCCACGCGACAAAGAACGGGTGCCTGACAGTGAGTGACGACCGTGGCCGTATGCTCGCCGAGACTCGAAGCGACCCTGCACCTTTCGCCACGCTGGTGGCGAAGATACCAGCGATGCACGACGCAACTCTCTATCTCGTGCTAGGGGGACTGGTTCGCGTGGGTCACACTGGCGACTCTCTTCTTCACACTCGCGCAGCTCTACCGTTCCAGGAATTCACGCACATATCAAAGTAATACCGCGCAAGACCATGCCGATCGCACTGGCAAGGGCAGTCTCGGAGGCATTCATCTCGGGCACTTCGATGGCTTCTCCCAAAAAGGTGAATCTCGCGGTTAAACTATTTGCGATCGACCCTTTGCTCACACCCGCGCACGCCTTGCGGGTAATTGAATTCCTTCTGCCGTGTTTTCACGTACACGTCGGTATTAGTCAACTCGCCGAAATAGATCTCTGGGCGCGTCACGGCTAGACTACGCACCGTGCTCTGGACGGGCAGGTTGCTCAGAATCAACGTCGGCAGCCCTTCCGGCGTGAACCAATTGACTGGGTTCATCGTGATGCCGTAGCCATGAGCGTAGATCAGCTTCTCGTTAATCCAGTTGCGGGTGCTCTCCGGTAGCTTATCGACGTTCAGTTCGCGCGCGGCGAGCATAACCTCGCGAGTTGCACTTCCTGTTCAATTTCCGAGATCGCGAATCGGAGCCAGACTTCCTTCGCGCAACTTCTGATTTATCTGGGCCAATTTAATTTGCTTGAATGTGGTCCACTGAGCGATACCTTCTTTGACACGCTGGCTGGACTCTTTGTAGACAGCAATCGCTTGCGATGGCACGGCACGATCTCCACCTTCGACAACATTCAGTGCTGAAGCCAGTTCGATATAGTCGTCTTGCAATCCTTTATTCTGATGTTTAAGGTTTTCTTTATTAGAAAGAATCTTTACGATCTCCGATTGAGCGTCTGCCAAAGCCGCCCTAAGAGTGGGGTTTTGTGTAACTTTCTGCTCAACGTCAGACAGTTGTTTCTGTACCGAAGCGATCTCGGCGAGGGCGCGGCGTGCCTCGATGGCTTCGACGAAGATCTGTCGACCGAGTTGCACCTGCTGCTGAAGTACTTCGGGAGTCGCGGGCGAGCGCGGATCCATTATGACCTTCAGGGGCTGACTCTGCGTCCTTCCGTCGACTGTCAGGTGGACTTGGTAGATTCCCGGCGCTACCTTTGGGCCGCTGGGATTACGATATTCGGATTCTTCATCCGCCGTCGGTCCACCGGAGCTGCCCCAAGCAAGACTCCAGAGAAAGCGATGCATTCCCGGAGTTCTCTGCAAGGATTCAGGCGTAGGGAACCAACGCTCCGCGATAGGGAGAGAGATATGCTTCTCCGTAGGTTTATCTTCCGAGGAGAATTTGCACACGAGGGCCTTTTGCGCATCGAAAATCTCCAGCGTGACGTTGCTGGCTGAAGACTTGAGAAAATAATCAATCATGGCACCAGCGGGAGGGTTCTCGGCGGTCGGTTCTTCAGGCGGGAGCGGCGTGCCCACAAAGGAATCGTTATCAATGCGAAATGCTGGCGCTGGATGGTAGAGCCAAAATCCGTTTGCCTTTCCGGCCTCGGATGCCTGGCGCAGGGGTGTGATGTTGTCGAGAATCCAGAAGGAACGGCCGTGCGTCGCAATTACGAGATCCTCACCGTGAATGCTGAGATCGCGAACGGATGTGAGGGGAAGGTTGAGTTGCAGGGACTGCCAGTGGTCGCCGTCATC
>PLEA01000215.1 GCA_003136335.1 Acidobacteriaceae bacterium
CGCCATCTCGCCATGCCTCCGGAAAAGTACAACGAGATCACTACCTGGGGACAGGCGAATGACATTTGGATTCAAGTGGCTCAGGAACTGGGAGAGCAGGCGCTGTGCCGCGCGCTGCACCATGCCGGGCTTGAACCGAGCGAACTGGGTGCATTGTTTTTTACATCCGTCACCGGCATTTCGAGTCCCTCAATCGATGCCCTGCTGATTAACCGCATGGGGCTGCCGGCCAATATCCGGCGCGTGCCAATTTTTGGATTGGGGTGCGTCGCGGGAGCGGCAGGAATTGCGCGTGCGGCGGATTACGTGCGCGCCTATCCGTCGCAAGCGGCCGCGCTGGTTTCGGTCGAGCTTTGCTCTTTGACCATCCAACGCGATGATCTCTCGGTCGCAAATTTAATTTCCTCGGGACTCTTTGCAGATGGCTCGGCAGCAGTCATTGTCACAGGCGACGATCGGAATGCTACGGGGCCAGAAATTCTGGCGACACGATCGATCTTCTATCCAGATACCGAGCAGATGATGGGATGGAAGGTGACGGAAAAGGGTTTTCGCATCACGCTTTCGCCGGAAGTGCCCGTGCTGATTCGCGAGCATCTAGGGCAGGGCGTGGACGCGTTTCTGGCCGACCACGGATACAAGCGCGGCGACATCGGAAGTTGGGTGCTGCATACCGGCGGTCCCAAGGTGCTGGAGGCGACAGCGGACGCGCTCGATCTGCACGACGGGCAACTCGACGCTTCCTGGGATTGCCTGAAAAAGGTTGGGAACCTTTCGTCTGCGTCGGTTTTAGTCGTGCTGGAAGATGTCATGAAGAACCGTCGTCCGGAACCGGGCACATTGGGAGTGCTGGCGGCCATGGGTCCGGGATTTTGTTCCGAGCTTGTACTTCTGAAGTGGTGAGGTCTGGGAGTTGCTGAATTCGACGGATGTTTTTGTGATCGGTGGTGGGCCCGCAGGACTGGCAGCGGCGATTGCGGCGCGGCAGCAGGGATTCCGCGTTGTCGTGGCCGATGGCGCTCAAATGCCGATCGACAAACCTTGCGGCGAAGGCCTGATGCCTGATGGTCTGGCGGCGCTGGAAAAGCTCGGGATCTCGGTCGATGCGGAGAACGCTTATCCTTTCCGCGGTATTCGTTTTCTGAGCGCCGGACTTGCGGTCGATGCAGCGTTCCCCAATGGGGCCTTGGGCATGGGCATGCGGCGAACTGTGTTGCACCGGCTTATCGCAGAGCGCGCTTCGAGTCTGGGAATCGATTTTTTTTGGCAGACACCGGTGACTGGTATTTCAGCGGATGGAGTTCACCTGGGAAGCCGCAAGGTGAGCGCCCGCTGGATTATTGGAGCCGACGGCGGCAGTTCGCGAGTGCGACGATGGGCCGGGCTCGATGCTTTTCGAAAAAGAGATTGCCGCTACGCGTTTCGGCAACATTATCGCGTGGCACCGTGGACCGACCGCATGGAACTCCGCTGGGCCCGACACGGACAAATCTACGTCACGCCGATTGCGAAAGATCAAGTCTGCGTGGCGCTGATTTCGCGCAATCCCAAATTGCGGTTGACAGAGGCGCTGCAGCGATTCCCCGAATTGAAGTCGCGGCTGGACGGGGCTGAAGTCTCTTCCGTTGAGAAAGGTGCATTGACTGCCACGAGCAAGCTGGAGCGCGTGAGCTGCGGAAATGTTGCTCTGATCGGAGATGCGTCCGGAACAGTCGATGCCATCACAGGCGAAGGACTTTGCCTCGCTTTCAGTCAGGCAATGGTATTGGCGGATTGCTTGCGGACCGGAGATCTGGCTCGTTACGAGCGCGAACATCGCCGCCTTGCGCTGCGGCCGCTTCTGATGACGAGATTGATGCTCACGCTCGATGGACGTCCCCGGCTGCAGCGTCGTACGCTGCAGGCATTCCAGAAACGCCCCGACATTTTCCGGCGATTGCTGGAGTTGCATGTGGGTGTTCTGTCGCCCTTGCATCTTGCAGTGGATGGTCTGACTCTAGGCTGGGGGCTGTTGACGGCGTAACGTCATGAATCTGACTCGTAAATCTCGCAACCCTGTCAGCTGGCGCAGATGTGGGGCGGCGGTTTCAACTCTGCTAGTCGCTTTGGTCATCTCAGCCGGGGCACAGGATAAGGCGCTCGACCTTGATCCAGCGCAAACGTCGGTGAAGTTCACTCTGGGTGACGTGCTTCACACCGTGCATGGAACGTTTCAGTTGAAGCGCGGGTCACTGGATTTCGAGCCATCATCGGGGAAAATCTCCGGCGAGATCGTCGTCGATGCTGGAAGCGGCGACAGTGGCAGCGGCATGCGCGACCGCAAGATGAACAAAGAAATTCTAGAGACCAACCGCTATCCCGACATCGCTTTTCATCCAGACAGAGTCGAAGGCTCCGTCGCAAGTCAGGGAAAGTCTGCCGTCAGGGTACACGGCATGTTCAACATTCACGGGGTTGATCGCGAGATCACGGTACCGGCCGAAGTGGAGATGGCTGCAGACCATTGGACTGCGATGGTTCACTTCACGGTTCCGTATGCGAAGTGGGGGATGAAAAATCCGAGCACCTTGTTCTTGAAGGTCAACGACTCGGTAGAAATTGATCTGCTGGCGACTGGGACCGTCGTAAGACCCGCCATCGCCAAGACGGCTCAGTAGCCATCCTGCGGGACGATTCCTTTTCCTTCGGTGCACTCATAGCAGCGGCCCGCCGCAAGGTTTTTATATTCTTCCGTCCTCCCGCTCGGCCAATCGATCACTACGCGATCGATGCGATTCCGCTTTTCCAAACCAAAGGTCACTGGAAGTTCGGACTGCGAAAGGTAGCTGGAGCCTCCTTTGACCAGCCGAGACTGAACCGTGCCGCCGGCAAAGCTACGCACAACGGCGCCGATCGCGTCACGGTTTGACTTGGTTCCCACTAAACGAAAACGGATGCTGCGGTTGCCGCTGAGCTGGTCGTTGCGATACAGGTAGGCAGGTCCGTTGTTGGTGGTGATCAGCAGATCGAGATCGCCGTCGCGATCAAAGTCGGCATAAGCCAGTCCGCGGCCGACTTTCGGCCGATCAAAACTTCCGCCAACTTCTGCTGCGACTTCGCGAAACATTCCTTTGCCGCGATTGAGAAAGAGTTGCGGCGGCTGCGCATATCCCACGTTGCCGCGAATGTTGCGCACGGTCTCGTCGATGTGTCCATTGGCCACGGCGAAGTCGAGCCAGCCATCCAGGTTGACGTCCAGAAAAGCGCAGCCAAAACCCAGGCTGTTCCTGGAGGCGATGCCCACCCCGGATTGCGGCGCGATGTCTTCGAAACTCTTGCCGCTCGCCCGATAGAGGCCAATCATTTCGTTATCGAAGTTCGTGATCGCAACGCCAGGCGTGCCGGAATTATCGAAGTCCGCCACGTCGACTCCCATGCCCGCGCGGGCTTTTCCTTCGCTGCTGAATGCGAGTCCGGCCTCCACTGCGGCGTCCTTGAATGTGCCGTTGTGCTGATTGCGATACAGCTTGTTCGGCTGGGTGTCATTGGCCACGAGCAGATCCGGCCAGCCATCGTGGTGGTCATCGAACAGCGCGACTCCCAGCGATTTGGAACTGCTGTCGAAGATTCCGCTCGCCGCAGTGACATCTTCGAACGTGCCGTTGCCACGATTATGAAAGAGCCAGCACGTCGCCCCGCGATACGCTTCGGGCGTGCAGTAGGATTTGTGCTTACCGTCGAGGCTGCAGAATACGTCGTGCTCCGGCGACCACTTCACATAGTTGCAGACAAAAAGATCGAGCAACCCATCGCGATCGTAATCGAACCACAGTGCGGACGTGCTGAACCCTTCGCGCTTGCCAAGCCCGCTGTTGTTGGTCACATCGAGAAACGTGCCTTTCCCGGTGTTGCGGAACAGGCGATTCTGTCCCACGCAAGTGATCAGGATGTCTGGGAAGCCGTCGTTGTTGTAATCTCCAACTGCTACTCCCATGCCATACATTTCGAGGTCGAGCCCGGCGCGTGAAGTCACATCGCTGAAGGTGCCATTGCCATTGTTGTGATAGAGCCGGAGGGTGGTGCGGCGCTTTTTGTGGCCCGGCCAGTCGGTGCCGTTGATCAGCAGAATATCCTGCCAGCCGTCGCGATCATAGTCCAGGAAGGCGCATCCGGAACCGAGGGTTTCTGGCAGGAATTTTCCGCCGAAGGCTCCGCTGTTGTGTTGGAACTGGACTCCCGCCGGGCTGGTCACATCGGTGAATCGAAAGCCTGGGGAAGGCGCTGCTCCAGCCTGCCCCACGAGCCCATCCAGCCGCGACGACAGCTGCGACCACGAAGCCAGTCCTGCCAGTCCCCCAAGGAAAGACCTGCGATTCACGGAACGTTTACCAGCCCGGCGCGAATGGCGTACACAACCAGTTCCGCAGTCTTATGAATTCCCAGCGAGTTCATAATGTTCGCGCGGTGAACGGCGATGGTGTTGGCACTGAGGTCGAGCGCCGTCGCAATCTCCTTGTTCGACTTGCCGTCGACGATCATCTGCAAAACCTCCAGTTCCCGTTGCGTGAGGGCCGCGCTGCGCTCGCCCTTCAAAACCGAACGCTGCTCGACCTGCGGATCGAATACCGTTTCTCCGGCAGCAACTTTGCGGATCGCTGCCCCGAGTTCCAGGTCCATCGCGTTCTTGAGAACGTATCCCTTGGCCCCGGCTTCGATCGCCTGCCGCACCCAGGTATTCTCCGTATGCATGCTGAGCATGAGAACCGCGGTATCCGGCGAATCTTCGATGATCTGCCGCGTAGCCTGAAGGCCGTTCATGCCCGGCAGAGC
>PLEA01000158.1 GCA_003136335.1 Acidobacteriaceae bacterium
GTGGAAGTGGTGCAATCGCAAGAGGCCGTCGCGAGTGCGCATGAACAATACATATCGAGCCTGTACAACTATAATTATGCGAAAATTTCGCTGGTTCGCGCTCTCGGCATCGCCGAGCAGGGCGTCAAGGAATTTTTCAGAGGAAAGTGAACATGGCGGAGGAAAACCTACCCCGTTCAGTACCTGAGACAGGCGAGGAATCTTCGGTCGATTCTTCTCCCTTTTCGGACAGTGACCGTACCGCGCCGGTACGCCGCACTTCCAAGCGCCGCAGAAATATCCTGATTCTGGTCGCGATGGTGGTGGCGCTGTTCGCCGGCGTGTTCCTGTGGCGCTACTTGAACAGCTACGAATCGACTGACGACGCCCAGGCGGATGTTCATCTCTATCCCGTCAGTGCCCGTGTTTCCGGCTATGTGGTGCGAATCAACGTGGACGACAACCAGTGGGTAGAGAAAGGCACGGTACTGGTAGAGATCGACCCGAAAGACTATGAGGTTGCGGTGGCGCAAGCGCAAGCCAATCTCGCCAATGCCGAAGCGACAGCCCAATCGTTGAAGATCACGGTTCCGATCACTTCGGTGAACACTTCCAGCCAACTCCGCTTCACCGCGTCGGGTATCGAAGACGCCAACGCCGGAGTCGCCGCTGCCGAGAAGCAACTCACCGCCGCCCATGCCCAGCTGGAGGCTGCCGAGGCGAATGATGTGAGGGCGCAAGACGATCTCCGCCGCTACAAGTTACTGGTCGACAAGCGGGAAGTATCGCCGCAGATCTACGATCAAGCCTTGGCCACCGCCAAGTCGAGCACGGCGACCGTATCGGCGGCCCGTGCCAGCGAGTCCGCAGCCGAGCAATTCGTCCAACAGGCGCGCAGCCGTCTGACTCAGGCCGATGCCAACCACCAATATGCGGAAACCGGGCCGCAACAAGTGTCATCGACCAAAGCCCGCGTGCGGGCTTTGATTGCGGATGTCGAGCAAAAGCGCGCGCTGCTCGAACAGGCGCAACTCAATCTCGGATACACGAAAATCGTTGCTCCGGTCACGGGTGAAGTGAACAAGACAGTGGTGGTTGGAATGAACGTGCAGGACGGGCAGCAACTCCTCACCGTAGTTCCTCTCGACGAAGTTTGGGTCACCGCCAACTTTAAAGAGACTCAGCTGAAGCGCATGCGAGTTGGACAGAAAGCGGATATTCACGTGGATTCGAATGGCCGCACTTTAAGAGGCCATGTGGACAGCATTGCCGGAGCTACGGGACCGCTCTTCAGTCTGCTTCCGCCGGAGAATGCCACTGGAAACTACGTGAAGATTGTGCAGAGGATTCCAGTAAAGCTCGTTCTCGATCCTGGAGAGAACCGGGATCGCCAGCTTCGGCCAGGCATGAACGTGGTGCCCGACGTGTACCTGCAATGAGTTCCGCCGCTTCTCCGACGGTCGACCACGTCAGCTGGCACCCTAAATATAATCCCTGGCTGATTGCTGTGGTCGTGGCACTGGCTGCATTCATGGAAGTGCTCGACACGAGCATCGCCAATGTAGCTTTGCCTTACATGGCCGGGAATTTGGGGGCAAGCAACGACCAAAGTACCTGGGTGCTGACTTCTTATCTGGTGTCGAATGCCATCATTCTGCCGATCAGCGGCTGGCTCGCAGGCGCCTTGGGACGGAAGCGCTTTTTCATGGCCTGTTTGAGCGTCTTTACTGTGAGTTCTTTGCTCTGCGGTATTGCGCCAAGTCTGGGGTTTCTTCTCTTCTTCCGAGTGCTGCAAGGAGCGGGTGGCGGCGGGCTGCAGCCGATGGCTCAGGCCATTCTCGCAGACACGTTTCCACCCCAACAGCGAGGTTTGGCGTTTGCACTGTACGGCATTACGGCGATCATGGCGCCTACGATCGGACCGACCTTGGGCGGGTGGATTACCTTCAACTATTCCTGGAGGTGGATCTTTTTCATCAATCTCCCAGTCGGCCTGGCTACATGGTTTCTTGTGCGGCGCTTTGTCGAGGATCCTCCCTATTTAGCCCGGCTCAAGGCAGCGGGGGTTAAGTTGGACTACATTGGCATCGCTCTGCTGACGCTCGGTATCGGGGCGTTGCAGGTATTGCTCGACAAGGGCCAGGAAGATGATTGGTTCGGGTCGCACTTCATCGCGACTCTAGTCGTCATCGCAACCGTCTGTCTGATCTCGCTGGTGATCTGGGAGTGGTATCACAAGGCCCCCATCATCGATGTTCGCATGTTCAAGAGCTTTAACTTCGCAAGTTCCAGCCTGATGATGTTCACCCTGGGAATCTTGCTGTTCAGCAGCCTGGTGCTGATGCCGCAATTCCTGCAGACGCTCGTTGGGTACACCTCCGAACTGGCGGGGCTTGCTCTCTCGGCTGGAGGCTTTGTTCTGCTGCTTGAGATGCCCATCATGGGCCAGTTAACGACGAAGATTCAGGCGCGGCGATTGATCGGATTTGGCTGGCTCGCGCTGTCGATTGCTATGTTCTATTCTACTAAGCGAATTGATTTGCAGATCAGTTTCAGCGCCGCCACATGGCTGCGCATCACACAGGTCATTGGTCTCGGATTCCTCTTCGTTCCGATTACGCTGGTGGCTTACGTCGGAATCGCTCCCGATAAGAACAACTCGGTCGCCGGCATCATCAATTTTATGCGCAATATGGGAAGCAGCGTGGGAACGTCGTTAGTCACTACATTGATAGCGCGTCGCTCGCAATTCCATCAGGCGAGGTTGGTGCAGAACGTCAGTCTCGGTAATTCGAGCTTCCTGAATTCGGCGAGTGGCCTCGCCCAGCGCCTAACCGCCGCTGGCGTCGGTGGCCATGACTCGCAATTGCAGGCTTATGCCAGGATTTATCAAGCCGTGCAAGCACAGGCCGCAAGCCTCGCCTACATCGATACTTTTATGGTTCTTGCCGTGGGAGCGGCTATCATGTTTCTGTTGGCTTTTGCATTGAAGAAGAATGAGCCGGGTGGCGGGGGAACGGCGATGGCGGAGTAACGATCGGCCCGATTGAAGGCCGCGGACCAATCAGAGCGCAGTCATGCTGGAGATTAAACTCATCCTTTGCCCGGTTGATTTCTCAGAGTTCTCGATAAGGGCGTATCGCCATGCGCTATCGCTCGCCGAGCATTATCGAGCCAAGCTTATCGCACAGCATATCGTGGAAGTGAGGCGGTATCCTTACGCCGACTATGCAGCTTCTGCTGGAGACTATGCGGCTTTTTGCCGGACGCAGCGTG
>PLEA01000246.1 GCA_003136335.1 Acidobacteriaceae bacterium
AGGCCGTTTTCTTCGGCTCTTCTATATATTATTCTCGGATTCCCTAGGCCAATTCCGTTTCTTTGGCCCATTCCCTGGAAGCACCCAAATCAGTTTCCCGGTTGTCAGCTCCGGTTGCCTAGAGACTAAGCAACCCGCTGGCCACGCCCCAACAAAATTTCACCCCAGCGGAAACTCCTGCATCCACCAAGACTTAGCGCCAACCCACCCCAAATCGATACAAAGGAATCCGCACACGCCCAGACCCGAAGAGAAATACTTTGCAGCATCGCGGAAGGAACATGAACCGCCCCGACTCACGTGGCGACAGCCGCCTCAGCTGTCCCGCGAGCGAAGCCAGAACCCGCCTCGTAGAGACCTAGCTCGCTACGTCTCTTGTCCCGCAACTCTGCACTCGCCCGATCAACCGTAGTAGTCCGCACGTAACTAGCAGAGCCCACCGCTCGCATCTACTATCATCAAGAACTTTCTCGCGGAGGATCGCTTGCGCCTTTCGTCGGTTCGCATCATCACTGGAATTTCCTGTGTCTTCCTCGCCGCCGCCGCATGGCTGGTCGGCTCTCACGCTTCCTCCAGCTTCACCGCGGAAGCCCAAACGGCCAAGCCCTCCGCCACCACGGCAGCTCAGCTCCACCCCATCAGCGCGACCATACCCGACACTTCGAAGCTGGCGCAGCCCCCCGTCGCAGCCCCCGGCACGGAAATATACACCGCCAAGCGTGGCGAAGCCATCCCCACCATCGCCCACCGTTATCTCGGCCGCACATCTTATCTCACATCCTCCGAATTAGCCGACGCCATCCGTCGCGCCAACAGCGACCGCACCGCCAACATCCTCAAAGCCAACGAAAACATCATCATCCCCGGAATCCTTCCCGCGCCTGTAACCGAGAAGACCATTCCCGTCCCTAAAGACTTTGAAGTCCGCGCCATCTACCTAACCGGCATCATGGCCGCCAGCGACCACGGACTCCGCATCATCCGCCACTGGCGCGAAGTCGGCGGCAACGCCGTAGTCTTCGACATCAAAGACTCCGACGGCAGCGTCACCATTCCCTTCGAGCACCCGCTGCTAGGCCAGCACCAGGTCTACATCCACGACGTCCCCAAACTAGTCCACTTCCTGCACCAGCAAAACATGCACGCCATCGCCCGCATCGCCATCTTCCGCGACGAGCGCCTGGTCAAGGAGCATCCCGAACTAGCCGTCCAATCGAGAAAGAATCACCAAGCCTGGCGCGAAAACGGCAAACTGGTCTGGACCGATCCCAGCCAGCCCAAAGTCCAGGACTACAACATCGCCCTGGCCAAACACGTAGCCCAACTCGGCGCTGACGAAATCCAGTTCGACTACGTCCGCTTCCCCGCCGAAGGCGACCAAAAAGACGCCGCCTTCGTCTACCAATCGGGAAATCCAGAAGCGACTCAGCCAGAAGTCCCAGCGTCACCGATAGCAGCTGTAGAAGATGAATCACCCTGCACAATCCCAGCCGCAAAGCGGCGCAAGAATGCAGCCCACGGCGCAAGCCGTGGGACAGACGGGCACACTGGGTGTAAAGTAGCCGCGAAACCCGCCGCCCCTCGCGGCCCGCAACGCACCGACGTAATTACCGCCTTCCTGAAAAAGGCCTACGCCGAACTCCATCCCACGGGCGTGCTGCTCTCGCTCGACGTCTTCGGCGTGATGGCCTGGCAGCGCCAGGTCGACCTTTCCCACACCGGACAGGACATCGTCGGCATGGCTCACTACTGTGACGTGTTGAGCCCCATGATTTATCCCTCGCACTTCTTCGGCATGGACAACATCGCCCACCCCGGCGACGAGCCCGCCCACTTCATCGGCGAATCCATGGACCGCTTCGAGCTCATCACCAAAGGCAGCGGCGTAGTCATCCGCCCCTGGCTGCAAGCCTTCCGCTGGCGCACCAAGACCTACTCGTCCGAATACATCAAGGTCCAAGTCGAGACCGCCAGAAGCAAAGGTGGCATCGGATTCCTGTTCTGGAACGCCGCCAACGACTACAGCAAGCCCTACGAAGCCATGCCCGCAATGAAGTCGGCCAACGCAGACTCAAAACCAAATCCCAAATACTTCCGCGGCGACGAACTGCCCGTGGCCAGTACGCTGGCAGCGCTCGCTCCAGCTAAGTAAAAGATCGTGATTTGCTCGTGTGTGGGACAGACACTCCTGTCCGTCGCTTTTGACTTTGCTTTTACCGTTGATTTGTCCTGCTGAAAGAAACGCTTCCTTCAGAAGAAGCAACCCCAAAGTCAAAGGCGACGGACAGGAGTGTCTGCCCCAGATAGAATTTTCCTGTTTTGGGATGCGGCGGATTGGGCTACAACAACCTACGCTGGCTCATCAGGGGTTTAGATCTGATGAGCCAGTGCAATACAGTTTTCATTCTCGCTCGTGATCGTCGCAGGGAACATCAACCTGCAAGATTTCTCCTGCTCCAGGAGGCGCGCCGAACCCGAGGTTTGAAACATAGAGTTTCCCGTCTGGCCCAAAGGTCATTGCCGACGGAAAGCTGAGACCGGTCGCGATCGTTGTCACTCCTCCCCAACGCTCCAGGCGCACAATCGTCCCAGTTCCTAGCTGAGCGGGGCTGGGAAAGCCCGGCGCGGTCATGGATTCGAGAATGTAGA
>PLEA01000226.1 GCA_003136335.1 Acidobacteriaceae bacterium
ACGATCGACCTCAAGAACGGCACGATCATTCGTCCGGACGGCACGACGCCGCAGTCCGGTCAGCATGTTGCAGTTTTCGGCTACTGGAGCAACGGCACGTTCATCGCGAACCGCGTAATTCTACGACCATAAGGCTCAAGTCATGGCTGCGCCGCCCGATGTAGCGCAGGTGGCGCAGCAATTCGCGCAGGCGACGCCTATGAGCCCAACGTGCTGCCGCCGCATGCGACGTGGGGCCAGATCAGCGATTCTCGCGCCGAGGTCCTGCCGCACTACTGGGCGGTTCTGCGCCAGACGCAGCAGTATCGGGGCCACTACGGCCCCTTCGGCGCAAGCGCGCTGGAGACGGTCGAGTACTCCGGCTTTCGTCTCTTTGCTAACCTCCGGAGCGCACTAACCGCCATCTAGCCGGGCAGGCTTTGTTCCGCCCGCAGAAAACCGTGAGGAGCGGAGGAGATGAGCATGCCTAATGTCATGAAGACGTTGTTCGTGAACCCGCCCAGTTTCGAAGGCTACGACGGCGGCGCGGGCTCACGCTATCAATGCCGGCGAGAAGTGCGGTCGTTCTGGTATCCCACGTGGCTGGCGCAGCCAGCAGCCATGGTGCCGGGAAGCAAACTGGTGGATGCCCCGCCTGATGGTCTGAGCGTCGATCAAGTGGCAGCGCTCGCTCCGGATTATGAACTAGCGGTGCTGCATACGAGCACGCCGTCGTTTGGGAACGACGCGCGGTTCGCGGCGCGGCTGAAGGAAGAAAATCCGCGTATGGAAATAGGCATGGTGGGTGCACACGTGGGCGTGTTGCCCATGCAATCGCTTCACGGGGCGCCTGCAGTGGACTGGGTAGCGGTCGGCGAATTCGATTACGCATGTGCCGAACTCGCCGCAGGCAAGCGGATGGCTGAAGTGCAGGGTATCGCCTATCGAGAAAACGGGCAGATTCGCTTCACCGCACCGCGGCCTACCATTGAAGACATGGATGCGCTGCCGAACGTAATCGACGTGTACAAGCGCGATCTTACGATTGAGAATTATTTTATCGGCTACCTGCAACACCCTTACGTATCGCTATACACGGGCCGGGGCTGCCGTTCGAAATGCACCTTCTGTTTGTGGCCGCAAACGCTAGGCGGGCACAGGTATCGGGTGCGCAGCGCGGACAGTGTGGAAGCCGAAATGACCCAGGCGAAGAGATTTTTCCCGCAGGTGAAGGAATTTTTCTTCGACGATGACACCTTTACCGACGATCTGCCGCGCGCCGAGGAAATCGCGCGCCGGCTGGGCAAAATCGGTATGACCTGGTCGTGCAACGCCAAGGCCAACGTCCCGCGCAAGACGCTCGAAATCATGCGTGAAAACGGGCTGCGGCTGCTTCTGGTGGGCTATGAGTCGGGAAATCAGCAGATACTCAATAACATAAAGAAGGGCATCCGCCTGGATATCGCTCGCGAGTTCACCAGGAACGCGAAGCAGCTCGGCATCACCATTCACGGAACGTTTATTCTGGGTTTGCCGGGAGAAACGCCTGCGACGATTAACGAAACGATTCGCTTCGCGTGCGAGATCAACCCCGAGACGCTGCAGGTGTCGCTGGCCGCTCCGTATCCGGGCACCGAGCTGTACCGGCAGGCGCAGGAGCAAGGCTGGCTGCAGATTCAGACTGGGGAGTTGGTGGATACGCATGGCGTGCAGGTGGCCGCGCTCAATTTCCCCAATCTACAGTCGGGCGTTATTTTCCAGTCGGTTGAGGAGTTCTACCGGAAGTTTTATTTCCGCCCGCGCAAGATCGTTTCCATGGTGGGCGGGATGCTGCGCAGTCCCGAGGTGATGCGGCGGCGGTTGCGTGAAGGTGTGGAATTTTTCCGGTTCCTGCACGATCGCAAAGAGACGGCACCGGTTTCTCAGGCCGCGGGCACGACGGGCGCGGGCGCGGATTGAGATTCGGCCGAGGCCGGGGATGGAGGATCTGTCGCAGAATAGCCCTGCGAAACGGTGCCCTGGCGACAAAGGTGTTTGGTGACCTCTTTCGGGCGCTATAGCCGGCCCGCCGCGTGACATGCCTTCCACGAGAACTCTGCACATTAAAACCTACATTCTGCTGTTCCTGCTGGTGTCGGCGGGTACGGTCGGCAATACCATCCTCGATAAAGGAATGAAGGATATCGGATCGATTGACGTGACTTCGCGCGCCGGATTGTGGAACGGAGCGTTGCACATACTTACCAGCGGCACCATCTGGCTGGGCGTGCTGTGCATGCTGCTCTACATGGTCTGTCACATGCTCGTGCTTTCGTGGGCCGATTACAGTTTCGTGATGCCGTTTACGGCGGTTTCCTACGCGCTAGTGCCGCTGCTCGGCTTTTTGTGGCTGGGAGAAGCGGTCCCTCCGACGCGACGCGCGGGGATCGCATTAATCGTCCTTGGCGTTTTGCTGATCAGCCGCACGCCTCCCAGGACCACGGAACCCGCCTTTCGTACTTACCCGGCTGGTCCGCGCTGACATGCGCACCGCGCTTATTTTGGCAGTGGTTGTGTTCACCGGCACATCGGGCGAGCTGAGTATCACGCATGCGATGAAACAGATTGGCGAGGTACATCGCGTTTCGCCTATGGCGATTCTGCGGGTAGTCGGCCAGGCGATGCGGCAGGGTTCCCGAATCACTGGCCGCCGGCACCTCGATATGTGCAGTCACTCGAAGCCCAGGATGCTTTCCTGGTACCCGGTGGGTTTTGTCGTGCCCATAACTTCTCTTGCGTATGTGACTGGAGCGTTTGGGGCGAAATTTCTGCTGGGCGAGCGCTTGAGCCCGACGCGCTGGGCTGGGGTGTGCTTGATTTGCCT
>PLEA01000324.1 GCA_003136335.1 Acidobacteriaceae bacterium
GAGACTGCTTGAGTTTTTGCCTCTTATCCCGGCACTTCACGCCGGGCTTTCGGGTGCATCCGCTTCGCGGCCGGTGTCCGGGGGCTCCGTCGCATTGGTTTATTAAGGATTCAGTTCCGGCCCCATACACGCTAGTTTGTCTCCGGCGCAGTTTGTTTCCGGCGCGCTAAGACTTCCTCAAGCTAATCGCTTGCATCCACGCCATTTACTTCATTACGGATGCCTACGCGTGCACGAAAGTAACCTACCCAAGGTAAAGTCTTCGCGAGATGATGAGCCTGCATCCGAGTGTTCATTGACCCGGAAGTAACAATCATGCCGCAAAAATTCATGGATGNNTGCTCTCACGAGTTCTCCTGGCCACGCCGCGGTGGCGACGGCGACTACTACCAGGTTTGCCTGCTGTGCGCCGCGGAATACAAGTACGACTGGGCAACCATGCGCCGCACCGAGCAGGTGGAGCACGCCAAGCCGGAGACGGGCCTGCGGCGCAGCCACGCGCGAGAGAAGCGGCCTTCGTGGGTACCACGGGCGCGCCGCCTGAAGCTCGACATTGCGCTGCGCTATCGCGTCAACAAGACCAGCACGTGGTACGAAGGAATTATCGAAAATATCAGCCAGAGTGGAGTGCTTTTCAACGGGCCGCAGCAGCTTCCGATCAACGCGCTCATCGAGATGGTGTTTGAGATGCCGGAAGAGATTTCTGGACAGAAGAACAGCAATGTCATATGCCAGGGGCGCGTGATGCGCGCCAAAGATGCTGCGGCGTCCACGGATGAGAACGGTGAACTGGCAGCGTCAATCGTCGATTACAAGTTCATCCACTAAGCACGTTCCGCAGCGATTCGACCTCTCCCCGAAGGTTAGGGCATGCTCTGCCCTCACTGCGGTCACGAGAGCGCGGACGGACGAAAGTTCTGCCGTTTTTGTACGAAGCCGCTGGCCGGCGAGGCAGCACCGTCGCAGCCAGCAAGGCCCATTGCGCCGCCTTCGTCTCCGATGCAACGTCCTCCGAGCCAACCCGCCACTAGCCAGCCGCCGACCAACAAGATGGCCATTGCCAGCCTCGCGCTGAGTTTGGTGGCGTTTATTCTTCCCCTTGGAATTGCTTCGGTTGTGATGGGCCACGTATCGCGCAAGCAGATCGCGAAAAGCCAAGGCCGTCAAACCGGAACAGGACTGGCGTTCGCGGGATTGATCCTCAGTTATCTGCAACTAGTGGTGGTGGCGCTGATTGGCGCCGGCCTGGTGGCAATGTTGTTCGGTCTGAATCGCGAACTGGATCGCCATCCCGACGCCCGCGCCGCTTTGGTCGCGCGCTTCAAGTTGGCGATCCCAATCATCCTAACGCGGCCCAAATCGAGCAGCACCGCTAGAATGCAGCGGACGCATTGCGTCTGATCGCGGCCCGGCAAAGCGAATATCTGTCCGCCCATCCCGACGAAGGCTGCGCCTGTCAGATATATCTGTTGCAGTCCGGTGCAACCGGGGAAAGCGAACTCGACGTTCACCTTCGGGATTCGCATTACGACATCAAGATTGATCAGGGCCGGGGAACCGACGACAATCGATACGCCGTGGTCGCGATCCCGCGCAGTGAATTTAATCCGCCGGACTCGCCCGTCTATTGCCTCAATCAGACGGCATCATTCGCAAGTTCGGCCCGAGCCGCACCAACGACGTGAACATCGCCATTCTGTATCAACACGACACGTGCCCGCAGGACGGCGAGAGTATCGAGTAGACAATTGCAATGGACCCGGGCAACTCCATTCCGAATCTTGAAAAACAGTCCGCGCCATCCGGCGCGGTGAGCCATGCAGTCGTCCGCGCGGCGCTCTGGATCGCTTACATTCAGCTGCTGATTGTTCTCAGCGTAACCTTCATCTTTTGGACGGCTTTTCGGCGGACGGCATCTCATTTCAGCGAGATGCGCTGGTGCAGCGCTTTTTCTGATCCTCCGACCGCGAGCAACCGCTCGACCGAGGCGAGGTAGGGGACGCGGAACACACGGCGCGCACCATTCTGAATCAACTGATCGCCATTGAGGACCAATACCGTCGCGACAGCAAGGCCGACCTCTATGCTTGCCGGATCAACGAACTCCTCGCGGGCGGTTTGGCGGGCACCACGAAAGCGGAAAAGCGGACGTTCTATCAGCGTGTAACCGACTCGCCTTACATGTTCGAGATCAGCTACTGCAACCCAGGGGACGAAGACTCGAACGACGCAGCCTATTTTCTGACTGCCGTGCCGCGCCACCCGCGCATGCCGGAGGGGTCGGCAATTTACTGCGCCGACCAGAGCGGGGCCGTGCGCCAGGTGCGCACGGGGACATCGCTCGACTGTCTGAAGCACGGAGATCCATTGCCCTGAAGCCGCGGGCGGCGATGCATTATGGGTGGAACTGCCGCCCGCAAACGATGTGCTGCTCCATTTACATCTGCAAGGACCCTTCGATGCATCTAAACTGTATCTGGATTTCGGGACCGCCCACTTTGGCCAATTTCAGGAGTCGAGTATGAAAAAAACGTCCCTGCTGGGTTTTTCGTTTTTGCTTGCGATCGTCCTTGGGTTGGGCGTCGGCTGCGGGAAGAAGCCCGACGACGCAAAGATTTCCAGCGAAATTCAAGGCAAGTTCAGCCAGGATTCCGGGCTATCAACCAAGCAACTCACGGTGCAGACCAACAACGGCGTGGTGACGCTCGGGGGCACGGTCGACAACGGCGCGCAGCGGGAGGCGGCGAGCCGTCAGGCGGCGTCTGTGGCCGGAGTGAGGGAGATCGTCAACAATCTGCAGGTGGGGAATGCGCCCGCAGCGGTTGCGGCGCCGGCGGCAACGCGGACTCCCAGCATCGCGCAGTCCGACCGAGGCACGCCTGGCGTGGGCAGGAAAGGCAGGAAGACTCGGGCTTCTGAGAATTCCGACGCGAATAATAATTCCGCCAATGACTCGAATACGATTCAGACGAATCCCGATAATCAGTCTGCCTCAAACGCGCCGCCGTCGATCTCGGAGATCCCACCGAACACTGCGATGGCCGTTCAGACTGTTCCACCACCGCCTTCGGCGCCGAAGAGATTGATCATCGATCAGGGAACGCAACTGGCGGTTCGTCTCATCGATCCGATTGACAGCGAGAGGAACCAGACTGGCGACACGTTCCATGCGACGCTAAATGCTCCTCTCACCTCGGATGGAGAACAGGCTGTCCCCGCCGGCACAGAACTAACAGGCCATCTGGTCGACGTGAAGAGCGCCGGCAAGTTTGCGGGGCAGTCGGTGGTGGTGCTGCAACTCGACAGTCTTTCGTCCGGCGGTAAGACTTACAGCCTGCAGACGGATCAATATCGAAAAGAAGGAAAGGCGCGTGGCAAGAACACGGCGGAGAAGGTTGGCGGAGGAGCCATCCTGGGCGGCGTCATTGGGGCAATCGCGGGCGGCGGCAAGGGTGCGGTGATCGGCACGGCGGCCGGGGCGGGAGTTGGAGGCGGCGCCCAGGCGGCTTCCAAGAGCCAGCAAATCAAACTTCCTTCAGAAACCGTGCTGAACTTCACCCTGCAGGCGCCGATCACGGTGGTGCAGGTTGCAAGTCCAGACGCGAACCGGCCGAAGCTGGGGGATTCGCCGCAATAATTCTGCTGCCCGGTGGCGGTCGTGTGGCGTGGGCGCCCTCGCCCGCATTGCAAGCAGCATAGGATACGCTCACGCGGGCGGGGGCGTCCGCGCCATTTTAATAACCCGCGATGATCTCGATCACAGCGCTCCTACACACGGAAAATGATGCTCTGCGGCTCGGCCGCGCCTTGGAGACGCTCTACGCTTGCGACGACATTTTGATTGTTGATCACGGCTCGCGCGACGCCACGGTGCGTGTTGCTCGCGAGTATGGCGCGACGGTGAAGGATGCTTCGCCCGGATTCTCATCGCAGGACTATCTTCGATTCGCGCGCGCGGGATGGCTGTTGTGTCTCGATCCCTGTGAATCACTGACGGAGAAGCTGGCCGCAAGTCTGTTTGAGTGGAAGTCCGAATCGTCGCATGCCAAGTCACCCGCGGCTCCCGCGTTTTCAGTCTTTCTCCGCGAAGAGACGGCGCAGGGGTGGGTAGAAGTCCCCGCAGCACAGACTCGCCTCGTTCCTCAAAGCTGGAGATCGTGGCAGGGAAAGTATCCGATTCACGAGCCTTCTGCACTGGCCCTGGAGGGAGAATTATTGCGCTTCATTTTCCCGTGAAGGCGGGCTACGATGGCTCTGTTTTTCGAGGCAATAAAATAAAACCTGGTGGAGAATTCGGGCATGCGACGAGTGTTGGCTTTGGGAGTGGCATTTGTGATGGTTCTTTCCCTGCCTCGCTCACTCGAGGCGATCATGAGTTATCCTCCGACCGACAACGTTCCGGTAGATCGGCTGATCAGCAACACCGCGAAATACCTCAAAGCGCACCCGAAAGATTCAGAGGGATATTATCTGCTCGCACGGCTGCACAGCCTTGCGTTTGCCGGGTATGTCAGGACCCTGGAGGTGTGGCCGTAAGCTTTCAGCTGGCACTGTATGGAAACCTGGACCTGAGTCGTCTCCATTTCACAGTCATCGCGCTTACCTGGCAGGAATCTCGGTGTTTAGGCTGCGCTTCCACAAGAAGCATCGGGCGCCGCGCGATTGCTTTCGTGCTGGGCAGGATATTCCCTGGTGGTCAATGTCCCACTGCCCCTTGGCCGTTGGGCCAGTGACTTCAGTACCTTAGTCC
>PLEA01000372.1 GCA_003136335.1 Acidobacteriaceae bacterium
ACTGCAGCAACTCGTGCAGCAGCCGCGAGAAGAAGGAGGCGGCCGATGTCCCCCCGCGTGCGCCGCATCCGCCAGGCATTCGTCGCGTCCACTACCCTCCGCCCCATGGCCCAGCAGTTGATTCAGGATCGTTCTCCTGCCGGGTATGCCGGAGTTGAAGCTTACGCGCGTGCGCATGCCAAGGAAGATGCCGGGGCTCTGGCCTGGCTGGTTGTGGGATACGCGCACGTCCTCGATCACGATTGTGCGAATGCCATTGATCCCCTGAACCGCGCCAAGCCGCTGGCCGGCGACCTGGGAGACTACGTCGCCTACTACCTGGGAACCTGCTACCTGCAAACCGGGCATCAGGCCGAAGGTCTCGCCGCGCTCGCTAACTTCAGCACAACGTATCCGGATTCTTTGCTGATTCGCGATACGCACCTGACCTATGCCAGTGCGCTACTGTCTGAGGGACGAGCGGCCGAAGCCGCCGAAGCCGCCGAACTGCTGGAGAAAGACCGCCTCCCGGCGAGATCCGACATTGAGTTCGCCTTAGGGCGAACTTATGCAACTCTGGGCCAGACCACGAAAGCAGCCGACGCCCTCGCGAACGTGTATTACAACATGCCCACCGCCGCGGAAGCGGACGCGGCCTACACCGAGTTGAAAAGACTTCCATCAGCGCCGCCACCAACGCCGTCGCAGCTCAAGACGCGCGCTGACCTGCTGATGAAAGCCAAGCGGTATAACGACGCTGTGGACGAATACCGCGAACTCGCAATCCATGCCAATCCGGAAGCCCGGCCGGCGGCAGAACTCGCGTTGGCCGACGCGCTGTACCGCAGCGGCCAAAACCGTGAGGCCGAGGCGGAATTGATTACCCTCCCGGGCGCCACCGCAGACCAAAACGCGCAGCGGCTCTTCATCCTCGAAGAAGTCGCTTGGGCGTCAAACGAGAATGAAACTTTTTACCGCACCGTAGATGAACTGCGGCAAACCGGGCCCACCAGTCCATGGCTGGAACAGGCCCTGCTCTCGGTAGCAAATTTGCACCTGGTACATCACGAGTACGATCAGGCGCTCGACGCCTTTCGTGAGTTGCAGCAGCGCTTTCCCACGGGCTCGCGTGCTTCTTATGCGCATTGGAAAGCGGCGTGGCTCACCTTGCGCTTTGGACGAAACGAGGACGCCAAGAAACAATTCGACGAACAGATCGGGATGTATCCCGCGGGCAACGAGACCTCCGCGGCCCTCTATTGGCGGGCGCGCCTGGCCGAAGAAGACAATCAGCCCGCCATGGCTCGCGCCTATTATCAGAAATTATCCGACCGCTACCGAAACTATTACTACGCGGAACTGGGGCGGGAACGCTTGCAGAAACTTCCCCAAGTCGCCGATCCGCCGGGGCAGTATGCGCTGCTCGATCACATTCCGCCGCTCGAGCATGGCGACAAAGTTACATTATCGGAACCGCCCTCCGACGATCTCCACCTGCAGAAAGCGGAGTTGCTCGGCAACGGCGGCTTGGTTGATTTTGCCGTGCGCGAGTTGCAAGCCGCCGCCAGCGCCGATGGCGGAAACTGGGGCCCGGCCGAGACCGCGCAGCTCTACACCGATACCGGCCACTACGATCGCGCCATCGAAGTGATGAAACATTCCGTCCCCAGTTATTTTGCGGTAGATATTCCGACCCTTCCGCGGGCCTACTGGGACGCTCTGTTTCCGCGCCCCTACTGGTCCGACTTGAAAAGATTTTCCCTATCCAACGGACTCGATCCTTATCTCGTCGCGTCGCTGATCCGCCAGGAGTCGGAGTTCAATCCCCTCGCCGTTTCGCGCGCGAATGCCGTGGGCCTGATGCAATTGCTGCCCAAGACCGGCAAAGTGGTCGCTCATCAGGAATCGCTGAAACACTACAATGCGACCGAGCTATTTACCCCGGCGGTCAATCTGCAACTTGGCACCCGTTATTTCCGCGGCATGGTCGACAAGTTCGGCGGATCCTTCGAGCATGCTTTAGCCGCCTACAACGCCGGCTCCGACCGCGTCGAGGAATGGATGGGCCAAGGCCCGTATCGCGATTCCCCCGAGTTTGTCGAGTCGATCCCCTTCACCGAAACGCGCGAGTACGTCCAAGCCATTCTCCGCAACGCCGCCGTCTACAAACAACTCTACGGTGCCCCCTAAGAAGCCTTTTCCAACCCAGCTCCAGTCCCATAAAAACTTGTCCTAAAAGGGCGGCTTCAAGCCGCGCCGTAAGAACCACAGGTTCGAGCAAATGATTTTGGGATGGACACGGCTTCACACTGTCGACGTATCTTAAATCGGCGTCTAATCCTTCGGCGATTTGTGGAACAGAATTTCAATCACCAGCAATCCCGCGCCGACCACGATCGCGCTATCCGCCAAATTAAAAACCGGCCACTGATACTGCTTGAAGTAAAACAGTAAAAAGTCCACCACCCGCCCGCTGGCCACGCGATCCCACAGATTTCCCACCGCCCCGCCCAGAATGAGCGAGAGCGCGATCCCCGTAATCGTCAGCGCACGGGACTGTCTCCACAACAGCACCGACACAATCACCATCGCGATGAAAGAAAACCCGATCAGCAGCACAGTCTTCCAATGCGACGGCGAATCGGCAAACAGGCTGAACGCCGCGCCCGTATTTTCCGTGTGCGTGAGCCGAAAAAATCCCGGAATGATCTGGATGTGGCTGTACATCGCGATGCGAACGGCCACCAGCCGCTTCGTCCACCGATCGAGCAGGACGACAAGCAGCACCAGCAGAAAATGTATGGTGCGCGCAGAAGAGTTCTTCATCAATGAGCGGATTGCGCTTCCAGTTCTTTCAGCACCGCGCTGCAGCGCTCGCAGACCGTGGGATAAGCCTTGTCCTCACCAACATGCGTCGAGTAATTCCAGCAGCGGTCACACTTGCCGCCGTCAGCCTTCTTTACTTCGATCTTCACGCCGCTAACACCGTTGCCCGATCCCTGCGCCAGCGTGACCGCCGAAACGATGAACAAGTAACGAAGCTGGTCGCGATGGCGCGCCAGCGCGGAATATGCGGGCTCCGCAGCTGTGACCACCAGTTGCGCCTCCAGACTTTTTCCAATCGTCTTACTATTCCGTTCCTCTTCCAGCGCTTTCATCACCTGTTCGCGCACCGCGAGAAGTGTGGTCCACTCGTGCTGCTGCGGGTCATCCTTTGGAACGGAAGCGCTCCCGAGCATGTCGACAGCATCCGGAAACTTCGCCAGATGCACGCTATCCGGGCGATCCGCCATCTTCGGCAAGTGCTGCCAAACTTCCTCGCACGTAAAGCTTAAGATCGGCGCCAGCAGACGCGCCATTGCCTCGCAGATGCGCCAGACGGCAGTTTGCGCCGAACGTCGTCCTTCGGAATTCGGGGCATACGTGTAGAGCCGGTCCTTGATGACGTCGAAATAAAACGCACTCAGAACAACCACACAGAAATGGTTCACGCGCTGGTAAATCCTGTGAAACGCAAACTCGTCGTACCATTTTCGGACGTCACGGGTCAGTGCCAATGTCTGGCGAAGCATGTACTGATCCAGCGCATCCATCCTCTCGAAAGGCACGGCGTTCGTTTGCGGATCGAAATCGTACAAATTTCCCAGCGCATTCTTGAACAGCTTGTTACGAATCTCCCGATAATTTTCCGCGACCCGCAGCATCAGCGCTTCCGACCCAACCACATCCTCGCGGAAATCGACCGACGCCACCCACAGCCGCACGACTTCTCCGCCCAGCCGGCTGGAAATGTCGACCGGGTCCACATCGTTCCCCCGCGACTTCGACATGGCTTGGCCCTTCTCGTCGAGCGTCCACCCGGGGGTTACTACCCCGCGGTACGGCGGTGTCCCATGCGTCCCCATGGCGCAGAGCAGGGAAGACTGAAACCATCCGCGGTACTGGTCTCCNNTCCAGCCACACGTCGAAGATGTCGGTTTCCTTCTCGAACTTCGCGCTGCCGCAGTGCGGACATTTCGTACCCGCGGGAAGAATCGTGTCAGACTCCGGAATGAACCACGCGTCCGCTCCGGAGCGCGCGAATAGCTCCACGACTTTCCTGTTGACAGCGTGATCGTTGAGCGGCTTGCCGCACCCTGTGCACAGGAAAACGGCGATCGGTACTCCCCACACCCGCTGCCGCGAAATGCACCAGTCCGGCCGCGTCTGAATCATGTTCGACAGCCGCTCTTCGCCCCACGCTGGATCCCACTTTACCTTCTTGATTTCTTCCAGAGTGCGCGTGCGCAACGTGTCGTCTTTCGACTTCGCGCCGGGCATCGGTGTTTCCATGGAAATGAACCACTGCTCGGTCGCGCGGAAGATCACAGGATTGTGGCAGCGCCAGCAATGCGG
>PLEA01000266.1 GCA_003136335.1 Acidobacteriaceae bacterium
ACATCCAGATATTTCAGGCCGCTTCCAGTATTGAACAGGACTACTATGTCTTCAGGTTTAAAGAATCCCTTGGCGCGCAGTTTGCGGTAAGCAACCAGCGAGGCCGCTCCTTCAGGCGCGGCGAAAATACCTTCGACTTTGGCCCAGTGGCGCGTCGCGTCGAGAATCTCCTCGTCAGTGGCACTGATCGCCGTGCCATTACTTTTCATCAATATGTCGAGGATCAAATAGTCCCCATACGGTTTCGGAACGCGCAGACCGGAAGCCAAGGTCGTAGCATCAGGCCACATCTCGGCGGTCGGCCGGTGTTCATCCCATGCTTTCACGATGGGCGCGCACCCGGAGGATTGCACGGTAATCATTTTCGGACGCTCGGACCCAATCCACCCCAACGCTTCCATTTCTTCAAACGCCTTCCANNGCCCATGGTCTTCTTGCCTTCGACGCGATAGGGCTCTTTTGTGGTGCTGACGTCGAACCATCCGTCTTTTTCCCAGAAGCTTTCTTTCTTCAGGTCGGCGACTTTGCGCGCGCAGTCGCTGATGAGTCCGTCGACGAGCGTAACGTGCGCTCCGTAGTAGTCGCACTCAATGCGGTTAGCCATCGGAACATCTTTGGGCATGAAGATGTGAGCTTCGAGGCCCGCAGCGGCAGCATAGGCCGCCAGCGCTCCCGCCGCGTTCCCGGCAGACGGGATCGCGAGCTTCTTCAGACCGAAGTGGCGAGCCATGGTCACACAGGCAGACAAGCCGCGCGCCTTGAACGACCCCGTTGGGTTCAGGCCTTCGTCCTTGATGTAGACGTTGGAATACTCGCGGCTCGAAAGCATGGGAGTGAAGCCTTCGCCGAGCGACACAGGATTGGCATCAGGCAGAACGGCGTCATAGCGCCACATGGTCGGCGCGCGTCCGGCGAGCCGCGCGGACGAAAACGCGCGCTTGATGGTAGCGAGATCGTAGCGGGCGTAAAGGATACCGTCGTCTTTGGTGCAAACGGATTGCGGGCGGTCGGCGGGATAGTGTTCGCCGCAGCGAGTGCATTCCAGATGAGTCAGCATAGCGATGCTGAGTTTAGCATCGGGAGGAAGAACCGTTCTCAGTTTCGGTCGGCAGCGGATTTTGTTAACGAATCTTGTTTCGTCGCGGCAGGCTTCGCTACCTCTTCCGCCGCCATGGCTGATTTGAAGCCGCAGATGCGGGTCTGCGGACGATGTCATCGGAAAGTCAGAGCATTGTAAAGACTTGTCTGCCGGGCATACCACCAGAAGCCCCACTCCCGCAAAGGGCGCGCTAACTGGTCAGCTAGACCCGTGGCTCAAGCGCTCATGGAAATCCGGTCAACTCCGCGCGTTTCGGCGGTTTGGGGTTTAGTATCAATGACCATCAACATTTCACAGGAGAACATGCATGGGCAAGTTTCTGATTGGTCTGCTCGTGGGATTGATCGTAATTCCGGTATGCGTTTATGTGTATTTCTCTTCTGGCACTGCGCCGGTAGCGACGTCCTCAACGCCCATGCCGTTTGAAAAGATGCTGGCGAAGACGGCCCTGAATGCGCGCATGCGCAAAGAGATGCCGAAGTCCTCTCCAATCCCGGCCGAGGAAGGCGCGTTCACGGCCGGCGCACAGGTTTACAAAGACAATTGCGCCGTTTGTCACGGCCTGCCGGGACAGCCACAGACTGCGATCGCCCAGGGAATGTTTCCCAAACCTCCCAAGCTGATGGAAGGCACCGGCGTATCGGACGATCCTCCAGAAGAAACGTATTGGAAAGTTACTGGCGGGATTCGGATGACCGGGATGCCGGGATTTGAAAAGTTCCTCTCGTCCGCCCAAATATGGCAGGTCAGTCTGTTGCTGGCCAATTCAGATAAGCTGCCAAAAACAGTAAAAGATAGTCTGACCTCGGTAGGCACGCCCACTCCGATGAGTCACGACATGACAAAATAGCGTTTCCCGGAATTCGTTCTACGGATTGACGCACGATTCCGGAGACTGCTCATCTCGGTGGAGCAGTGTCTTCAGCGGGGCCAAGCCCATGTCGGAGTAAAGATACAGCGTGATTGTGCTCGCGGCGCCCTGGTCAGAATGGATTAACAGTTCGGCCCAGCCATCATGGTCGGCGTCAAATTCATTCAGGATGGTTTGAAAGTCGAGGCTATCGGCGAGAGCCCCAGTAACCGCGCCTTCACGCAGCACGGACGACCAACTGGAATCCGCGGATAGCAGAACCGGCGAGGCTTCGGCCTGCGCCGAATTCGGCTGGAACGATGCTGCATTCAAAGATGCCTTCATCGATTCTGCCTTAGACGTGTTTGTTGCTTCAAACGGTCCCACTTTGAACCACGCGCTCATCAGGAACACCGGCGCGTTCGCCAGCTTCCAGCGCGCGCGCACGAACAGGCGCGGGGCACCATCAGGTGTGAGTCGAAAGGCTCGAATGTCATAGTCAAGCGTCCCCTCGCCGCGGTTCAGCCCTCGATCCACGTGAATCCACTCTTTCAGGCACGGCTGCGCGTGGCCGACGGGCGATTCATTGGCTGTCGCACCAGGACTGCCCGCGTTGGCGATGAGGCGCCCGTCGATCCTGCCGAGGTCCCGCTGCATGCGCTCGGTCAACTGTTGCTCGAGTTGCTTCGTAACCCTGGGCGAGAGCTTCCACCCGCTGAGTTCAGCGATGTGCGATGTCACAGGCGGGTCGGCGGACTCAACTGCCCGGTGTCGTACCGCAAAATATTCTTGCGCCGATGCGGCGAAGGCAAGCTGCTGCTCGAGTGGTACCGTCGCCAGGAATCCCATCGCCAGCGAGCATCCACTCGGCGCGATGACCGCACGCTCGATGACGACTGGAAAGGTGGCGTCCGGCGAGACATCGAGCGACCATCGCTCCCCCGGCTGCGTCTTTTGCACGATCTCGGGGAAGAAATGCACAGCCTGCGAATCAGGCTCCGATAATTCCTGGAAGCCCGCGAGCGGCGCTGCGGGCTTTAGCGGCGCGGAGATTTTCGTGGGGCTTGCGGAGAAGTGCGCCGACGCGGCGAATCTCGATTCGGTCTCTGCGGCGACCATGAACACCACACGCGTCGCATCGTAGCGCGCGGCAACAAATGCGGGGTCCGGCCGCGTTGAGCCGCGTCTCCCCAGTGGCCTTGGGTCCAGCCGCGGCCTCTTTCGCACGCTCCTCCTCTTGTCTGCGGACTCCTTCGCGCTCGATGTGATCAAAGATGTTGCCATCGGCCGGTCGCTGCGCAACGGCCCAGCGATAAGCGGACCACATCACAAGCAGGTAGACCCCTACAGCCATCGCCGCCCATTTGCGATTCTTCCGGCGCATCTTCTCTCCCTGCTGAGAAATGTAAATTGTTTGCGCCGCGGATAGGAGTGACTTTGGTTTGCAGGGAGTCGGGACTGCGGTTTCCCGAAGCCGCAAGTTCGATGACATCGCGGTTGAGTTTGGGTTCCAACTGCTCCGGCCCTACCGGCGTCATCGTGAACGGAGCCGCTTTTCCGAAGTGAAGGATCTGGCGTGGGCGATCACGATAAGCCCAGCAACTGAAACGCCGCTCGCCATCACCCCGCCGACCCCTACGGCGAAAGCCTAAAGTTCACCAGAACCTGAGTCTCAACCTCAACCGCCGCGCCGTTCAACAAGTAAGGCTTGTACTTCCATTCTCTGACCGCTTCGATGGCAGCCGGAGCGAGCAACGGGTGTCCGCTGATGAGCTGAATGCTGGAGACACTGCCTTCCTTGTCGACGACCACCCTCACCACCACCGTGCCCTGAATGCGAGCCTGTTTGGCATCAGCCGGATATTCCGGAGGCGCCTTGCTGACCAGCAGGCCAGACATCACGCCCTGTGACACGCGCACAACTCCGGGACGATCTGCGTCAACCGGAGCGCTGGAAGTGATCCCGCCCCGCCCGCCGGGCGGAATCCCTCCGGGGGCGTCGCCGACGACTCCCTCCGCCAGAGGATTTTCCGAAAGGCTGAAGTTCACGCGAACAATAGTCTGCGCATCGACCGGGCGACCGCCCAACAGGTATGGCTTATATTTCCACTGCTTGACGGCATCGACAACCCGGTGCAAGCATGGGGTGTCCGCTGATCAGGACAGCATCGTATACGTCTCCATCTTCGTCGATGACGATCTGCAGGACGACTTCTCCCTCGAAGTGCTGGCTCTTCGCCTCGGGCGGATACTCCGGATTCACCTTGGTGACTAAAAGCGTTTGCGCGAGAGGCGTGGAGATCCCGATGGGGTGTGGCACGCTCCCACTCGACGGAAGAAGCGGAGACAACGAAATTACGCCGACAATTGGGCCTGGGCGCGGGCTCCCGGGCGCATCCCGCACCACGCCCTCTGCAGCCGACTCCTTTGGAAGTTTGAAGTTCAGCGTTACAGTGGTTTCCACCTCTACCAGTTCGCCGTTGAGGACGTAGGATTTGTACTGCCACTGCTTCACCGCTTCCACCGCCGCTGGTGCCAGCATGGGATGTCCACTCAGCAGCGCGATGTCCTGGACACCTCCTGATTTGTTGATCTGGATTTGGAGCGCGACTGCACCTTGTATGCGCGCACTCCGCGCCGACGGCGGGTAAGTGGGATCAAATTTCTTGATGCGCAAAGCACGCATCACGCTTTCGTCGACGCGAACACGCTGCGGAACTGCAATCTGAGAGGCTGCCAGAGATGTGAAGGTAACCAGCAAGAGGAGCCGTCCCGCAACAGAACGCGTCATCGCAAACCTCCTAGTTCACTAAAAAATGCCCGCCCTTAGAGTTCTCAGACCCCGCCACCAACCAATTTGTTCACAGCGATTCGGAATGCGTTGCACCTCAAGCCTGCGCCCTTGCACGGTAAGATGGAAGGTCTCTTCTTGGTTGCCTGCTTTACGCTTCATTGTGGGTTTTACAGGATCATTCCCGCCCTCTTTCGGGCCCGTCGAAGGTCATTTTTTAGGTACCCCGCCGCCTCCGTCCTGCATCGAATCTCCAAGATATCGTAAGCTATATAAAAACATAAGGAGGGTGGGTGCGCTGTCCTCGCTGTGGCAATGACAATTCGGAAGATAACCGCTTCTGCGGAATGTGCGGAGCCAGGTTGTTGCCTGCACCGGTCGCAGTTGCCTCTTCACCGGCTCAAGCTCCAGCCATGCAATCCTCCACGCCGCTCTCGGCCGCAGCGGCCGCTTCTGCGAGGCCGCAAGTTGTCACGCCCTCTCAACCTTCACCGCCGGTGTCGGAAGATTCGCCCTTCATCAGCGGCCCGTCGTTTCTGGGGCTGAACGATCCTGCTCCCCGCGAGCGCGGGAGTTTGAGCGCAGATCCACACTCTAGTTCCAATTCGAGCAATCTCGACTACTTGCTCGACGATGAGGAAGCACCCAAACGCGGCGGCGCGGGAAAATTCGCTCTGATTCTGTTGATGCTGGCATTGGCGGCGGGATTTGGATATGTACGTTTTAAGGTGCTGCGCCCACGCCCCTTCAAAACCCCTGCCGCAGTCGCCCAGGATTCCGCACCGACGTCCACAACTCCGCCCTCGAGTGATACGACAACAGTACCAATCCCCGCGCAAGCTGCGGCGGAGCCCGCAGCCGATTCTTCTTCTCCGAATAACCCGCCTGCCGCCGCGGCAACTCCCGACGCCGCAAATCCGCCGGCAAGCGCGGCGCCCGCCCAGGCAGACGTTGCCCCTTCGGGCGACGCGTCGAATTCCTCGCCAGACTCCCCAGCCGCAACCGAGCCTGCCGATAAAGAACCAGCGGAAGAGCCAACGGCAGCCGCGCCCGATATTCCGCCTGCCCCAAGCCCGAAACCTAAACGAGCGGCGGTCGCGCCCGCACCCAAGCCCCATGCCGGTATCACGCCAACCAGGTCCGTCGATTCCGTGAGCGAAGCTCAAAACTATATTTATGGACGCGGCGTGAGCCAGGATTGCGAGCGTGGCATGCGCCTCCTGAAACCTGCCGCCGCACAGGCCAACCCAAAGGCAATGATTGAAATGGGAGCTCTTTACTCAGCGGGATTGTGCGCTCCCCACGACCTTCCGACTGCATATCGCTGGTTCGCGATGGCCCTGCGCAAGGATCCGGAGAATCAGTCTGTGCAAGCGGACCTGCAAAAACTATGGGGCGAAATGACCCAACCGGAGCGGCAACTGGCCATCAAGCTAAGCCAGTGATCTTTCAAGGCCTATAACTCTCCGGTGAAATCAAATATCCTCATCGCGCAAGCTTGCGCCGTCGCCCTGCTCCTCTCCTTTGCGCTTTACCTCACCGCCGCTCCGCATCAGGCGGGCAATTCGACATCCTCGCTCCCCAAACATTCCATCGCAACCCGCCAGAAGGCGAAGGGAATTTCAAATTCTGCCGGGTCAGTCCCAACCTCTATCGCGGAGCACAGCCCGGCATTACGGGAATCGAGTCGCTGCAGAAGATGGGCGTCAACATCGTGGTCGCTATGCGCGGAGGCTGCAACAAGAGCGAGAAGGCAGCAGCAAAAAAGCTTGGCATGCAGTACGCGACCAACCGCTTGCCAAGTTCTTGAACTTGATTCAGGAAGATAAAGAAAAAAAGTCTTCGTCCATTGCCGCCTGTCGCACAGGAATGGCCGTAGCCGCCCATCGCACGGCCGACCAAGGCTAGTCCGCCGATGAAGCCATGAACGAGATGAGGGGTCGGCGAGCGGCCAGACGATCACCGCGACCACGCAAGCAATGGATATTAGTCGACCCGCCATACGGTTGGAACGCGGCTTACACTTCGTCTTGCTCTTGTAATTTCGCGATCACTCCGAAATCTTCCAGCGTAGTAGTGTCGCCCTTAACGGTCCCGTTGGTAGCCAATTCCCGCAGCAACCGCCGCATGATCTTCCCGCTGCGCGTCTTCGGCAACGTGTCCGTAAAGCGAATATCATCCGGCTTGGCCAGCGCCCCGATTTCCTTCGCCACCCACTTGCGTAACTCTTCCTTCAGTTCATTCGTAGGCTGTCTTCCCTGCTCGAGCGTAACGAACGCCGAAATGGCCTGTCCCTTGAGATCATCGGGACGCCCCACCACCGCGGCCTCTGCCACTGCCGGATGTGCAACCAGCGCGCTCTCCACTTCCATCGTGCTGAGCCGGTGTCCGCTAACGTTGAGCACATCGTCAACGCGTCCCATGATCCAGAAATATCCGTCCTTATCTTTTCGCGCGCCGTCGCCGGTGAAATACATCCCAGGAATTTGCGACCAGTAGTTCTTCACGTAGCGGTCCGGATCGCCATAGACAGTGCGCAGCATTCCCGGCCACGGCTGTTTGATGACCAGAAATCCCCCCGACCCCTCAGGCACCGGCTTACCTTCCATAGTAACGATTTCAGCGAACACGCCGGGGAACGCCCGCGTAGCCGACCCAGGCTTGGTCGCGATCGCGCCAGGCAGCGGCGCAATCATGATGTGTCCAGTCTCGGTTTGCCACCAAGTATCAGTGATCGGGCAGCGGTTGTTGCCGATGGTTTCGCGGTACCACATCCAGGCTTCCGGATTGATGGGCTCGCCTACTGTGCCGAGCAGGCGCAGGCTACTCATGTCGTGCTTCTTCGGCCACTGGTTGCCCCATTTGATGAACGTGCGGATCGCCGTGGGCGCCGTGTAGAAGATGTTCACTTTGTGGCGCGCGATGATCGACCAGAAGCGGTCCGGCTCGGGAAAATTGGGCGCGCCTTCGTACATCAGGCTGGTGGCACCGTTTTGCAGCGGGCCGTAGACAATGTAGCTGTGGCCCGTCACCCATCCTATGTCTGCGGTACACCAGTAGGTGTCTTGTTCCTTCAGATCGAACACCCATTTTGTAGTGATGTAGGTGCCGACGGAATATCCTCCGGTCGTGTGCACTACACCTTTCGGTTTGCCCGTGGTTCCCGAGGTATAGAGAATGTAGAGCGGATGCTCCGCATCCAGTGGCTCGGCGGGGCAAACGTCTGAGGCCTTCGCCATCAACTCATGCCACCAGTGATCTCGGGCCGCCTGCAGGTTGATTGTGGTTCCGGTGCGCTTGTAAATGACAACGTGCTTAACGCTCGGGCAAGATTTCAGCGCTTCTTCGACCGCAGGAAACAGTTTCACTTCCGCGCCGCGGCGATACGATCCATCCTGCGTGATGACGGCGGTCGCTTGCGAGTCGTGAATGCGATCGACCAGCGCGTTCGAAGAAAATCCACCGAACACAATCGTGTGCGGCGCGCCGATGCGGGCGCAAGCCAGCATGGCGATGGGTAGCTCGGGCGTCATGCCCATGTAAATGGCAACGCGGTCGCCCTTTTTCACGCCGAGCGTTTTCAGAACATTGGCGAACTTCTGGACTTCGCGATGCAGCTGCTGGTACGTGAGGGTGCGCACCTCGCCGGGTTCGCTCTCCCAAATAATCGCGGCTTTGTTCTTGCGCCAGGTTTCGACATGGCGATCCAGGCAGTTGTACGAGAGGTTGATCTGCCCTCCCACAAACCATTTCGCCCAGGGGCAATTCCATTCGAGAACCTTGTCCCACTTTTTGAACCAGTGGAGTTCGCCGGCAATGCGCGACCAGAATTTGTCCGGCTCGTCTACCGATTCCTTATAAAGACGCTCGTATTCATCGAGCGTCTTGATGTGGGCTTGCTTGGCGAATTCGGGCGGGCACTCGAACTTGCGTTGCTCATTCAGGATGGAATCGATGTTAGGGCCTTGGGTATCGACGACAGCTTTATCGGCCATGATGAGAACCTCGACGCGGAGGAATTGTTTCTTCGTGCCGGAAACGGCGGCACGAGATCGCAGGAGTTTATTCTACACAGCGCCGGGCGAGATGTGATTGAGATCACTCGCCAAAGCTGTCAGCTCTCGGCTCTCAGCAAAGCCTGAGGCTTTCGCTTGTGTGGGTCCAGGTCTGTGACCTGGACGGGCCGACCAAGGCTCGGCTGCTCGCAGCCGGCGGATGATAAAAGTGACAGCGTACGAACGAGGCAACCCAAAGACTCGAATCAACAGGTGTCGTACGCTCAGGTGAATGGGTTCGTGGTACCCCACCCGGTCGGCCAAAAGCAGATTCGTCCGGTCTCGCTTCGCTCGCGCGTCGGAATGACAAGGCGGTTGGTGGCATGATCGCTGGGCTGAGAAGACTGCGGGGTCTGCTCTTTCGCCTCGCTGAGTGTGCGTGAGAACCTGTGCCGTCCCTTGGTATGTGTTTCCGGCGCGGGCGTCTCAGAAGCTGAAGTCGATGCGGCTGTTTCCGCGGCCTGGGAGGAAAGAGTCGAAGTTCGAGAAGTATCGGGAGGCCTGGGGATTGTTTGAGGAGGAGAGCTACAGGCTGCTGTAAAGCTTTTCCGCGAGGCTGAGAATTTTACTCAGCGGCTAAGCCGTCATTCACTCCATGCGACTTGCGGCGCGGCTGAAAAGCCACGCCCTTTCAAAACAGACTCAAGTGGTTCAGCAGCCTGCTAGAGGAGGGTGAGGGGCGGGGAAGATTCTTTGGGAGTGCGAGGGCGGGCTTCGGCGGGCGGGGCGCCCGCCCCACACGAGATCATCGCTTCGATCCCAAGCGCAGGAGTTCTTCGCGCAGGCGAGGATGTTGCTGGGTCAAGCGCAGGTAGCGCATTTCGTTGGGACCGGCTTGCGCGCGGATGATCTTGATTGCGTCCTGTTTTTCTTGCGGCGACCAGCGGCGCAGATTGGGAATCAGCGCCAGCACCAGCGACCAATTCTCGAAGGCTTGGCGTTCCGCCGGATTCCAGCGGGGAAAGTTGACGTTTAATGCGCGGCTGACTTCTGCCACCGATGCGCGGCGGAGGCGCGCGCTGTCGCCCGCGAACTCGCTTGCCATGCGGCGATTTACGCGCAGGCCGAGATTGCGCGTGGAAAACGTGTCCCAGCGTCCCCCAGCGGCTAAAGCCGAAGTCGAGAAGGCAATTTTTTCGGCACGACTGGAAGTCGTGCCCTTTCCAAGACCGACTCGGTCCACCTCGTAGAACACGTGCGCTTCGGCGAGGCGCTTCAGTATTTTCTTCGGCGAGCGGTATTGCGGATTCGCGGCGATCTTCTGCTCTTCCCTTCTGGCGAGTTGTTCCATATCTTTGTCGCCGGAGCGGAATCCCAGTTTGCGGTAGAACCAGAAAGCGCCAGAATCAATGGCTTCGTCGTTATTCTGTCCGATCTGATAAGGATAGACAGAGATCGTCGTCGCGCCGGTGAACGCGCAAAGACAGCACAGCGCCTGCGCATAAATCCACGCGGTTTCGCCCTGCCGGTAAGTGTAGAAAGTATTGAAGCCGACTTCAATCCATTCGCACAGACCGATGGCTTCGACGTAGTTAATGGGAACGCCGTTCTTGAGGGTGAATCCGGCGACGTAAGCGCGCAGCGGCAGTCGGCGCGCTGCAGGCAGATTCCAGAAATACATGACGATGCCGCGATCAAGCGTTACTCGCACAACTGAACTCGGATCGCCAAGCGTCGTGCCGTACAGTTCGCGGTAGCGCACGACCATCACTTCACGGATCGCGTGCATGACGGACTCGCCTTCGCGGCGCGACAGTTTCGTGAATGTCCCCTCAGCAGCTAAAGCCGAAGTCGAGAAGGCGGTTTTGTCGGCACGACTTGAAGTCGTGCCCCTCCCAACGACTCGGCTTTTTTCGGTACGACGTGGAACGAGCTGTGCGAGTTCGTCGGCGAGCGAGACCTGGCTGCGCGCAATCAGCGGCTCGCTGTGATAATAGAACTGCCGCGGTCGGTTCCAATTGCGGGTGCGCGCGAGTTTGAGATTCTTGAGATGCCAGCGCAGTGGAAGGCGCAGCGCGTCATAAAGTTCGGCACGATCGCGTGCGTGTTCTTCGCCGACGTCTAATTGCTCGAATCGGCTGATCAGCCATTCGACGTCTCGCTCACGGCCTCTTGCCGGATCGAGCCATCGCCGCCACGGAATGTTGGCTTCCACGTCCGCATCTTCCGCTAGCAGCGGAATGAAGCGCAGCCAAGTCGATCCCATCGCGCGTTCGTCTTCGTAATCATCCCATGCGATCTCGATGTTGCGCGGGATGCGGCGTGCCAGCCAGCGCGCCGCCTCGAAATTCAGGCTGTCTTGCATCGTAGTGCCCGCGACCCCAGATGTGTCGAAGTCGTCGAAGGCCGACATGTTGCCGCCGAGTTCGCCAAGTTTTTCGGTTCGCTCGTGGAACGTGTTCAGCAGTCTTTCGATCCGCGGGACGATCGCTGCCGACTGCGGGAAGGCGCGGAGAAAGAGCAGCACCTCGTGAAGGCGGATAAGAGATTTGGCGTCGCGGAAGTTGTGACTGGAGAGTTGATCGAGCAGGACTTGTATTTCTGAGGCTGCGCCTCGGCCGAAGCGGCTCTTAGCGGCCTCAAGGCTGGCGAGCAGCGCGTCGAGGGTTGGAGGCATGTGGATTCCGGGATGGTCAGTGTAACGCATTCGAAGCTATATTCCCTGAAATGTGTCTCTGAAGAAGAAAGGACAACGAAACTCCGCGACAATCGCGAAGAAACATAAATTCATTTCATCCTGCGACTAGCGACCAGAAGTTGTGTCCAGGGCTGATCGTCAAGCCGACCGATCTGTACTACGGGATGTCCCTTGGTGGAGTCGTGAATAAATTGACCGTTACCGATGTACATTCCGGTGTGCGTGATGGCTTTCGCCGAGGAGCCAAAGAAGAGCAGATCGCCAGGCTGGAGAGCTTTGCGGTCTACGGGAATCACGCCCGTCCACGCGGCTTGCTTGTCGGCATCGCGAGGCATATTGATGCCGCGCGACCGCATCAGCATCTGCGTGAAACCGGAGCAATCGTAGCCAAAGCTCGAACTCCCACCCCATAAGTACGGAATACCCAGGAATCGCTTGGCTAGTTCGATGGATTCGGGAATGGACAACGGCTTTGGGTCAGCGACGACGTCGCCCGACTGAACCCATGCGCTGCTCTTGTCCGGAAGACGCACCTGCAGCCAGCCGTCGTGACTTCCCTTCCCCTGGGCTTTCTTCGCATCTTGTCCGGCCTCGTCTGGGATCACCACAAGGCGCGTCTCGAAAGGAATTGTGACAACCGGCTTGTGACGCGTGACCTCGGGCTCGCGATAAATATTGGCGAAAAGACTTTCCACCTGGACGATGACTCCGGAAGTTGCGTAGCCCGTGCCGTTCTGGATCAGTCGGAGGTGGCGACTCGGTATCCATCCTTTATAGCGATCCGCGGTTTGAATTCTGGACCATTCTCCGCGAGCGGTTAGCAGCGTCACGTTGCTGCCGTAGATGGCTTGAGAGACGACATCCGTTTTGTCGCTGGGACCAGAGTACATATTGGCGACGGGGACCACGACGATGTGCGTGCTGTTAGCGGCGAAGATGACCGGGACGTACAGGATCGCGAGAAGCGCGATTTGAACACGGAGAACATGGCGGCTGCGAATCATTTGCATGAGTGGAGTTGCAGGTCTTTGAAGTGTCCGAAGAAAACCGTCATTGGCTTCTGGCTTCCTCGGAGTGAAATGGTAGCGGAAAGATTGGCTGCCCCCCAGGGATTCGAACCCCGATAACCTGCTCCAGAGGCAGGTGTCCTAGCCGTTGAACGAGGGGGCAGTTTCTTAGCAGAACCGATGCTTGTGAACCCGCTTTGATTTTATGGTTGAAAGCGAGGCGCGGTCAACCGAAACCGGGTGGCTATATTTTGCGTCCTGGTTGGTGCTTCTCGTGAAGCGGTAGAATCGAATGATCACCCTATCTTGTGAGGAGCAGCCATGGTCACCGCCCTCGATTCCATCAGTCCCGCCACGGATTATGCTGAGATGGCGCGCCGTCCTTTGGAGGCTGAACAGTGCGCGCTGGTTGTCATCGATATTCAGGAGAAGCTGCTGCCGCCGATTTTTCTGAAGGAACAACTGGTGCGGAATGCGCAGCTTTTGATTCGCGCGGCTGGGATCCTGAAAATTCCGGCGCTGGTCAGCACGCAGTATGCGAAGGGATTGGGCGGAACGGTGCCGGAGGTCGCTTCCCTGCTGACGGGGACGGAAGCGATCGACAAAACATTATTTTCATGCTTCGGCAGCGACGTGTTTTGCAGAGTGCTCAAGCGGCTTCCGGGCAAGCGCAACACTCTGCTGCTGTGCGGGATGGAGAGCCACATCTGCGTGACGCAGACGGCGCTGGGGGCGTTGCGTGAGGGATATTTGGTACACGTGGCGTCGGATGCGGTGAGTTCGAGGACGGAGTGGAATTGGAAGATTGGGCTGGAACGCATGCGGGCCGCGGGCGCGGTAATTTCGTCGACCGAGATGATGATTTATGAATTGATGCGGTCTTCGTCCTCGGCGGCATTCAAGGAGTTGTTGCCGCATTTGAAGGCGTGAGTCCCGAAATCCGGGTCGTGGATTTTCTTTCGCCCCTCCGGGGCTGGTTCCCCATTCGCTATCGCTTACCCACGGCTTGCGCCGGTGGGCTGCATTCTTTCGCCGCTCCGCGGCTGCAATATGTGAAAGCTACTCCTCTTTCTTCTTCACGCGCACAACCGTAATTTTGGCGAAGCCTTCATCGAACGCTGGCGCCTTCAGCTTGGCAGCCATGCGGCGCATGATGTCTTCCGGGACGACGCGATCGCGACGCTGATGGCGCTCGACGCAGACTTCCAGCGGAACGTCGAAAAATACGGCGTGAACTTCGTAGTTGTAATCCTTGGCGAGTTTGATCCAGTGCTGGCGCTCCTGCGGAGTGAGGTTGGTGGCGTCGACATAATTCATGGGACGCTTGGCGATGAGGCGGGCTTTGAGCATGGAGCGCAGGTTGGAGAACACGAGATCCTGAAAGCGCTGTTCGCGGACGTCGTCAAACAGAAGCGACCGGACCATGTCGCTGGAGAGCGGGACCACATTGTGGCGCTTGAACCAGGAACTTTTGCCGGAACCGGGGAGTCCGATGGCGAGGACGACGATGCCTTTGGGCGGACGAGGCGCGGCCGCTGACACGACAGCAGGAATCTGCGGGGCATGCGGCGAAGCTTGGGCTTCGGGCTCGGCCCTTTCGGGCGCACCTTCTTCGGAGCCCACTTCGACTCCTTGAACAGGGACGATCCCCTTCGCAGCGGCGGGACTGAAGGCCTGGGCGACGGCTTGCTCGCGACCACGCCCGCCTCGGCCTCGTCCACCACGACGGCGACGGCCGCGTCCACGCTGGCCTTCTCCGCGAGCGCCTGGCTGGCGGGGTTGCTCGGTGGCGTTCGCGGACTCTTCGGGAGCGGGCTGCGCTTCAAACTCAGGTTCGGAGGCGGCCGGTATTTCAGCCGCGTTGTGGCTAGACTCAAAATGGCTGGACTCGCGCGCTGTGCTGGGAGCTTGCTCCGCATCGAAATATGCCGGCTGCAGTGGCGGAGGCGCCGGCTGACTTCCCGGCTCCGGGACTTTCTTCTTACGGCGCTGTAATCGATCTTTCATCCATTTGCGCATGTTCAGGCTTGTAACACAGATGACGGGACTGGAGCAATCGGCCCGGGCAGGTCGCGCACTAGATGTCGCGATCGAAAACCTGGGTTCTTCCGCCCCTCGCGTTCGCTCGGAGGTCGGAATGACAATTTTTGTTGATAGAACTAGCCTTGCGCATTCTAAGATGAAGCTTATGCCGAGCCAGATTTCCGCGTCCATTCACGGTCAGAAATATATTTCCCTAACAACGTTTCGCAAAACCGGAGTGGGCGTCGCTACTCCGGTGTGGTTTGGAGAAGAAGACGGCAAGCTCTATGTGATGACGCGCAGCGACATGGGGAAGACGAAACGGATCCGCAACAATCCGCAGGTGCGCATGGCACCGTGCACGATGCGTGGAACTGTGACGGGAGCGGAGATTGCGGCGACAGCGCGCATTTTGCCGCCGGAGGAACACGAGCGGGCGCGGCAGGCGATCAATCGAAAGTATTGGGCGGCACGGATTCCGTTGTTGTGGTGGAGGACGGATACGTATTTGGAGTTGAGCTTTGGGTAAGTCAGGTAGCCGGTCGTCAAGTATGGGGATGAATTTGGCGGAGCGGCGGCCGGCGCCCATCGATAGAATCACGGTGGCACTCGCGGTTATGAACGACGAAGTGTCCCGACTAGACGATTGTGTTCGGAAGGTTGAAGGGGAGCCTGTGATTGAGATCGCAGTTCCGGTGTGTAGGGCAGGTCTGACATATCTTCCATTATATGTCATATCTATAGTTTAATGACATATACGTAATAATATGTCATTTACCGGGAGGTGTGGTATGGAGACGGAAGCTCGGTTGCGGATCAATGAAAACGGCCGTGTCGTAATTCCGGCCGCTTTTCGCAAAGCGCTCGGGATCAATCCGGGTGACGAGGTCATCTTGCGGCTGGAGGATGATGAACTGCGGATAACGACCATGAAACGGCGTATCGAGCGGGCACAGCGTCACGCCCGGCAGTATGTGAAGCCGGGCGTCTCGCTCGTTGACGAACTGATCGCCGAGCGACGCGAGGCTGCCAAGCGTGAATAGGGTGGTGGTGCTCGATGGTTCCGTCATCCTGGCTGTCATTCACCAAGAGCGAGGTTTTGAGAAAGTTACAGCCAATTTGCTGGCTCGAGCGATTATTAGCACGGTCAACCTCGCTGAGGTACAGAGCAAGTTGGTGAGTTCAGGATGGTCCCCTAAGGAGGCGTGGGAAGATGCCACGAGTCTCGTTCAGGATGTCCTGCCTTTTACCGCGGGTCATGTCCACGTCGTCGGAAACCTGATTATGGAGACACGTTCTTTTGGTTTGTCGCTGGCCGACCGTGCTTGTTTAGCCCTGGGGCTCGACTTGAAAGCGCCCGTCTATACGGCTGACAGATCATGGAAGAACTTGAAATTGGATTTGCAAGTCCACGTGATTCGGTAAATGATCTTTCGAGCGAACGGCGTCGCAAAGTGGCACGCCGTCCCGGCGACAGTCCGCGCCGAGAGTGAGACGCCACTCGGGACAACCGGCTAGGAGCCGGCGCTACAGTACGCGTTCTTCCGGCCTGAAGATCACACCGTGGGGCCTCTGACCTCAGCCCTGAGCCCTGTGACAGGCTACCGTTCGAGAACAATTCTGCCCCCATTGGCCGGCGTTTTGAGCAAGAATGGATGGCGTGAAGGAAATCGATTCGGCGGAAGCATCTGGGACCGAACAACATCTCTTGCAGCGCTTTTCTCATGGATGGCGGGCGCTGCGGCACCGCAACTTCCGGCTGTTTTTTGCGGGTCAGAGCATTTCGCTGATCGGCACCTGGATGACTCGCGTCGCCACCAGTTGGCTGATCTATCGGCTGACAGGCTCGGCGTTGCTTTTGGGACTGGTGAGCTTTGCCGGGCAGATTCCAACGTTCCTGCTGGCGCCGTTTGCCGGGGTTCTGGTCGACCGACTGAATCGACGGAAGATGCTGGTCTGGACTCAGGCTCTGGCTGGTATGCAGTCGCTCGCTCTCGCGGCGCTGACACTCGCAAAAGTCATCAATATCCACGAGGTTCTTTGGTTGAGCGTGATGCAGGGGTTGATCAACGCCTTTGACATGCCCGGACGCCAGGCCTTCCTGGTTCAGATGGTCGAGGACAAACAGGATCTGGGCAACGCGATCGCGCTTAATTCTTCCATGGTGAATACGGCGCGGCTCGTCGGGCCGGCTTTGGCCGGGATGGTTATCGGGTCGCTGGGAGAAGGATATTGTTTTCTGATCGACGGCATCAGTTATCTTGCCGTGATCGCTTCCCTGCTCATGATGAGTGTGAATGTCGCGCAGGCAACGCCCTCTCGCGCGCCGATGCTGCAGCAACTGAAAGATGGGTGGACTTATGTGACCGGCTTTCCACCGATTCGAACTATTCTTTCGCTCTTCGCATTGATCAGCCTGATGGGAATGCCGTTCATGGTGCTGATGCCCATCTTCGCAGCCCAAGTGCTGCATGGTGGGCCGCATACGCTCGGGTTCCTGCTGGGAGCATCCGGGGTGGGTGCATTGATCTCCGCGGTGTCTCTGGCATTGCGGAAGACGGTGCGCGGACTCACTACCATGATTCAGATTTCAGCCGCGCTGTTCGGCGTGGGATTAATTAGTTTTGGTTTATCGCGATTTCTGCCGCTGTCGTTGTTCCTGATGCTGATTGTGGGCTTCGGCATGATGCAGGGCCTGGCGGCGAGCAATACGGTCATTCAGACATTGGTGCCGGAAGATAAGCGCGGGCGGGTGATGAGCTATTACACCATGGCGTTCGTGGGCATGGCGCCGTTCGGCAGCTTGCTGGCCGGAGCGCTCGCGCACCGGTTGGGAGCACCGCACGCCGTCATGATTACGGGGGCGTTTTGCGTTGCGGGATCGGCGTGGTTCACGACACAGCTGAAGTCGATCCGGAAAGTCATGCGGCCGATTTATGTTGAGATGGGAATCATCAGAAGTAATCTGGAGCCGGCTATGGAAGATCAGGTCGGGCGGTGAAGGAAAACGCCGTCACAGAACGGCAGGCGGGCCCACCCTTGCGCCAATACAAGTGAGGCTGCCCTATCCTGTCACGGTTTTCGACGGATGGGCATCGCGAGCGCATGAACAAGGAGCCGCTTGCTTCCTCCGTGCGCGTGACGTGCCCTGATACCATCAGCCGTAACTCCCACCTTTCGAACAAAACCACGAAAGGTGGGGCAGCCTCATTCGCGGTGCTCCATGGAACTAATTGAAGCAAGGATGGGCCAGCCGCCGGCTGTGACAGGCGAACCTCAAGCGCTAAAGCGCGCATATTTCCTGGGACGTACGGCACGACTGAAGTTATGCCCTGAAGTCATGCCCTTCCCAAAACTGCCTTCCCCAACTACCCTTCCCAAAACGACCCTTTCCCAAACTCGCTCCAATCTCATTTTGCTTTCTGTTCCGCGATCCACTTGTCCGTGCGGGCTTCGAGGAGATCGAGTGGCAGGGTTCCGCCGTCGAGCATCTCGTCGTGGAAGGTGCGGATGTCGAACTTGGGACCTAACTCCTTCTGAGCGCGGTCGCGGAGTTCGCGGAATTTGAGTTGGCCGAGTTTGTAACTGAGGGCTTGCGCGGGCCATGCGATGTAGCGGTCGGTTTCGGACTGGATGGTGGGCTCATCTACGGCTCCGGACTTGCGGAAAAAATCTACGACCTGATCGCGGGTCCAACCTTTGGAATGGATTCCGGTGTCGACCACCAGACGGACGGCGCGGAAAAGCTCGGAAGAGAGGCGGCCGTAGTCGGAGACGGGATCGTTGTAGAAGCCGACTTCTTTGCCGAGTTGTTCGGAATACAGGGCCCAGCCTTCGATGTAGGCGTTGAAGCCCAGACCGTGCAGGCGGAACTTGGGCAAGCCGCTGAGCTGCTGCTGGACGGAGAGCTGCATGTGATGGCCGGGAATGCCTTCGTGGTAGGCGGTGGCCTCGTCGTCGATGAGCGTGCGTTCGGCGAATTTGGAAGTTGCGACCACGACGCGGCCGGGGCGCTTGCCGTCCGGCGTGCCGGTGACGTAGTGCGTGGCGGCGGCGGACTGAAAGGCAGGGATGGCTTCGACCGTGACCGGAGACTTCGGAAGCAGGGTGAAGAGTTGCGGGAGCTTGGGCTCCATCTGCGCGATGTAGCGACGGAAATCGTCGAGGATCTGTTCGGCCGAGGTTGGAATGTATTTGGGGTTGGTTTTGAGCGAGGCGCGGAATGAGGCGAGATCGGCGAAGCCTTCTTTTTTGGCGATGGCCGTCATCTCGGTCTGGATGCGGTCGATCTCGCGCAGGCCGAGCTGGTGAATCTCGTCCGGCGTCATGTGAGTGGTGGTGCGGGCGTAGATGTCGTTTTGATAGCGCTTCTCGCCATCCGACAGAGAAGTGATGGAGAGAGTGGTTCGGCCCGCGGGGGCGTATTCCGTGCGCAGAAAGGTCGCGAACGTTTTGTAGGCGGGGATGACGTCGGTGTTGATGGCGTCGGTGATCTGCTGCGTCAGGCGCTTCTGATCTTCGGGAGAAATGCTGGCCGGATATTTTCTTGTAGGCAGAAGAAACGGGTCGGCGTCGATGATGCCTTCACATTGAACCGGGAGCTTTTCGAGGAGAAAGCGGACCGGCATTAACCTGTCCTTCATTCCGGCGCGAAGGACTTCGGTGGTCTGGGTGAGGACGCGCGGAATCTGGTGAAGACGGGCGATATAGTCCTCGTAGTGCTTCACGGAGTCGAGAGGGACGGAGAGCGGCAGATCGGCGAGGCCGGTGTGGACGCCGTTCTGCTGGTTGATGGGCATCTCGTACTCTTTGAGATCGTAATCGGTGATGCGCTGCTGCAGGACTCTAACCATCAGGTCGCGGGAGAGCTGATCCTGGTCGGTGAAGCCGGTACTTGGGATGGCTTCGAGACGGGCGAGGAAGGCCTCGTCAGTCTTGTGATATTCCGCTATGGCTTCTAGTGAGCGCTGGGCGAGCTTCTCGTTGTAACGGTAATCGCCGAAGGCGGTGGCGCGTTCGGGAAAGGTGCGCAGGTCGGACTCGTACTGCTCGTCGAAAAGCGCATTCTGAGCGGCGACGCGGTCGGACACCGGTTTCACGTTTTGGGCGAAAGCACAAACGGCTATGAACAGAACGAGAAAGAGAATCTGGTGAAGGCGCATAGGTATGCAGGGTACCAGAGGGCATTGACGATGGCGACCAAGTTCCGACACCAAGTTCCGATCCAAAGTCGGAATTTGCTCACCGGATCTCCCGGCTTTCTTCTGGAGGCAATGCCAGGGTCGCGGTGCTGGTGTGCATGGCTTTCGTACTTTGCGTTCCTAAGCTCGGAGAAAATCTGAGCTAACCGATAGCCAAATCAGTACTTATATTACGTCTGTGTTTGGCAATTGAGATGCACGTGGCAGCACGTTGACAGCATGTTCAGATCTCTTTTTGCTGGCGCGTTGTTTCTATCGACGATAGCGGCGTGCCAGAGTGCAACTCCGGCCGGCATTCCTTCACCTGATTCAGCTCTGTCCGCCAATCCTCTTTTGATCTGTTTCGGTCACCAGCACTGTTAGGAGACAGCGTTCCTCCTGCAGGGAGTCTCGGCCTTAATGGCTGCACCCCGGTAAACCACCTCTCCCTCGAAGTCAACCAGGCGCCAGTTCGCCAAGCGTCGGCAAATTCCCCGGACTTCCCCGAAGCGCCCTCCGCATTCGAAGCCTCAAACGCGCACAACTCTTGGCTTGTTCCCCAACTCGTCGAGAACTTAGTAGTAGACGGTAAGTTCAAACTGATCCCGATATCATCGCTAATGATATCTCCGTCGCTATATGAGACCGCGTATACGCCAGAGTAGTTGATAACGAACGAGTCCCGTCGTCCCGTAGCCTGTTCCGTTAGCTACGCTAACTTCTTGTGCAACACTATTCAGCGCTGTGAAGAAGCTCATCACTAGCAGCAAGCCGAACCAATTTTTGGCTTTTATATTCTCCTGTAGTTTCATTCCCGACCATTGTAGGCCTTTCTGCTCTTTGAACCCTCAACTACCCATTGATCTCGCCAGGATTGCAAAAAGCCCCTTTCATTCCTCGAGTCGTAAAAAATCGCCGTCGCCGGAGTGTAGATCCGCGTCCGCCAACCCCACTGGAACACCCCTGGAAACTCAATTGGAAGCTCTTGGGCCGCTTCTGGTCCCCTCCGGCTAGGGTTTCTACCCCCCGGGGGTGGATTCGTTTGGATTCGCTTATGCGCAACGATGTCCCTGAACGGGCTACGGATCGGATTATGAGTGCAGAACAGCAGACCGTCGCGAAGTTCCCCGAAGTTCAGGATGCAGTACACGGGCATCTGCTTTCATGCTAGGCTTTAGAGGTCTGTAACACATCTTACGCCGGACCCCATTCTGGGCGTCGGTCTCTTGTGCAATCTGATGATTGATTTCAGAGGTCGTCCCATGCTTGCTTTCAAACCGAAATTCCCGACCTGCTCAATCTGCAACGAGCCTGTAGAACTTGAAACCACGAAGTTTGATGAAGCCGGGAAACTCATCCACGAAGAACGCTGTGTACTGAAAGGCCTGAGAAAGGCTATGACTGCGTCCGTTACGGCTCGGGAAGGGTATCCCACGCAATGAACAATCATCCTTCTATCTATCCGACTACCACATCGACCATCGTTAACCCACCGACTTCTGCCGACACGAGAAAGTATGGCGGGTCCGACTTTCGCACCTATCAGGAGCTAAAAAACGGAATCCATCGCTACCTGCTAAATAAGGTGGACTTGGAAAGAATTGATGCGGTCCCGGACGACCAAACACGATCGCAAGTATTTGCCGTGATCCAAGGGGCCGTGTCGCAAATCAAAGCTCCTTTCAGTGGTCCTGAAAGGGAGCATTTATCACTGGAGATCCTGGACGAAATGTTTGGCTTGGGCCCACTGGAGCCATTGCTGCAAGACCCGACTATCAGCGACATCTTGGTTAACGGCTCCAAAGAAGTTTACGTTGAGCGTGCCGGTATTCTGGAAGAGACCAAGATCATATTCAAGGATGACGCGCACCTGATGCGCATCATCAATAAGATTGTGTCCGCCATTGGACGACGCGTGGATGAGTCGTCGCCGATGGTGGACGCTCGACTCGCTGACGGATCCCGTGTCAATGTGATCATTCCGCCCCTGGCGATTGACGGTCCTCATCTTTCGGTCCGGCGTTTTGGCAACACTCCGATTACAGAAGATGGCCTCCTGGCCAATCAGACCCTGACTGCACCGATGCTGGCATTGTTGAAGGCAGCGGTGGCGGCCCGACTCAACATCGTGGTTTCAGGCGGTACGGGCGCCGGGAAGACCACGTTACTGAATGTGCTCTCCGGCTACATTTCTCCTAAAGAACGTATCGTCACGATCGAAGACTCGGCAGAACTGCAACTGAAGCAACGTCATGTGGTCCGGTTGGAATGCCGGCCTCCCAATGCGGAAGGCAAGGGAGCCATTCAAGCACGACAACTCGTGATCAACAGCTTACGGATGCGTCCCAACCGGATCGTCGTCGGCGAGGTGCGCGGCGAGGAAGCTCTTGATATGCTGCAAGCGATGAATACAGGCCATGACGGATCACTTACCACGATTCACGCCAATAGTCCTCGGGATGCTATCGCCCGCATGGAAACCTTGGCCATGATGGCGAACCTGAACCTGCCCGAAAGAGCCATCCGAAAACAGATCGCGTCGGCGGTTTGTTTAGTTCTTCAGATTGCACGCTTCAGCGACGGAACGCGCCGTCTCACACATATCACCGAAATCACCGGCATGGAAGCTGACATCGTCAGCATGCAGGACATATTTGTGTTCGAGAAACAAGGGGTTTCGTCCCAGGGGCGCCTGCTCGGAAATTTCACTGCCACAGGCATCAGACCCAAGTTCGCCGAAAGACTCAAAGCCTTTGGTTTTGACCTGCCGTCAGATATGTTTGACCAAACTAGCAGACACTCGAAATGAAATCTTTACTTGCAGTACTTGCTTGGAGCGTTTCTTTAGGCCAGACTAACCAATCCGCATGCCCTAACCCCTTGGATACGTTGCGGACACGGGTTGGGATTGTTGACCGAGCGGACGCGAATTTACACTCGATGAGTTGTTCGCTTGTTCCCCGGGATCAGTTTGAACTTACCTGTCTTACCCTAGCCTGAGTACCCCTTTTACCCGACTTATTTTTCAAAACGCTTCAGAAACTCGTCGAAGTGTAGGAGTTTTGCTCTGACGTATCCTGTCTTCTCGGCCACGGGTGAAGTCTGTGAAGGAACTTGTCGTCAGAAACAATCTCGTCCACGTATTGCAACGCCGGAATGAGATGAAACTTGTTCGATCTGACTGTTCGGGTCGGTGCGGCCACGCCAGCCCATTCGTGATCTGAAATCGCAGCCTCAATCGCACGCGTCGGGATTGAATTGATGTCAGCACGTTCGACGTACTCCGCCGCCAAGTCTCGGGGAATTTCTAGGCCGTTCGGAGGCGCACCTTTGCCACGAATGCCCAGAGCCACGGAAACGCGAAGGACGTACAGGCCCATCTGCGGCACAGCGACATTGGAACCACGCTCAACGAGTACAACCAAGCGATCCCGGAGAGTGTGCGCAAGCTGGTTAACGCCGTGGCCGATGACGTGATGGCCAGCAAGATTGCAGCGATCCCGCCGGTGACGAAGAGAATTCAGTGAACTCCAAACATTTTGCACACGATTGCGTCACACAGCTTTTCAACTCCATCGCTAACTGATTGAAAAGATGGAGCGGGAGACGGGGATCGAACCCGTGACATCCAGCTTGGGAAGCTGGCGTTCTACCGCTGAACTACTCCCGCTCAGAGGCTGTCCACGACGTTAGATTATCACCGGAGTCGACCAGCCACAACCGCTACCTTGTGGACAAAGCCTGTGCCCCTGCATTTTCTGCGCACCTGCATTAGTATGTTCATTCGCTCGAGGACGTCCAACAACATGTTCAGAAAAGCTTCATCCTCCGTGTCTACCGCCGACCGTCGCTCATTTCTGCAGACCGCTGTGACTACCAGCGCGGCCGCCGTGCTCTATCCCGCACTGAGCGCGGGCCGGGAGATCATTTCGTCGCCCGTTCCGCAGCCTGTGAACGTCAAGCCGTTCGAACTGGATGAGATCACTATCCCGGAATTGCAGGATGGAATGAAGTCCGGAAAATTTACAGCCCGCTCGCTGGTGGAAAAATACCTCGTCCGCATCGATGAGATCGACAAGCGTGGTCCGGCGGTGAACGCGATTATCCAACTCAATCCGGATGCACTCTCCATTTCCGAAGCGCTTGATCAGGAGCGTAAGGCCAAGGGTGCGCGAGGTCCGTTGCACGGCATCCCGGTGCTGATCAAAGACAACATCGATACCGCGGATCGCATGATGACCACGGCCGGGTCTCTGGCCCTTGTCGGCTCAAAACCGCCCAAGGATTCTTTCGTGGCGCAAAAGCTGCGTACGGCGGGGGCGGTGATCCTGGGCAAAACGAATCTCAGCGAGTGGGCGAACATCCGTTCCAGCCACTCGGTCAGCGGATGGAGCGGACGCGGTGGCCTGACGAAGAATCCCTATGCGCTCGATCGTAATCCTTGTGGATCCAGTTCCGGCACGGGCGCGGGCATTTCCGCAAACCTGGCCGCCGCGGGCATTGGGACGGAGACCGACGGGTCCATCGTCTGTCCCTCGTCATCGAACGGGCTTGCCGGGATCAAGCCGACGGTGGGCCTGTTCAGCCGCGGCGGAATCATTCCGATATCGCATAGCCAGGACGGCGCGGGCCCGATGTGCCGCACGGTACGCGACGCGGCGATTCTTCTGGGTGCGCTTACTGGCGTTGATCCCGACGACGCGGCGACAGCGGCAAGCACGGGCAAATCGCAAACCGACTACGCGCAGTACTGCGATCCCAATGGCCTCAAAGGCGCGCGCATCGGGGTGGCGCGAAAGTATTTCGGCTTCAACGATGCCGTCGACGCGCTCATGGAGCAGACACTCGACGTAATGAAGAAGCAGGGCGCGACGCTGCTCGATCCCGCCGACATCGCAACTCTCGGAAAGTTCGACGAGAGCGAACTGCTCGTCTTCATGTACGAACTGAAAGCCGACCTCAACGCCTACCTGGCGCGACTCGGCCCGGGCGCGCCTGTGCGCACCTTACAAGACATCATTGACTTCAATGAACGCAACCGGCAAAAGGAGATGCCCTACTTCGGGCAGGACTTGTTCCTGAAAGCACAAGCGAAAGGCCCACTTACTGAGAAAGAATATGTGGATGCGCTTGCCAAGAATCATCAACTGGCCCGCACCGAAGGCATCGACGCGCTCATGGATCAGTATCATCTTGATGCCATCGTGGCTCCCACGGGTGGTCCGGCTTGGCTCACAGATCTGATCAATGGGGACCACTCGGCCGGAGGCAGCTCCAATGCAGCCGCGGTCGCGGGTTATCCTAACATCAATGTGATCGCCGGTTTTCTTTCCGGCTTGCCGGTGGGCATCTCATTCTTTGGCCGCGCCTGGAGCGAGCCCACTTTAATCAAGTTGGCGTACTCCTTCGAGCAAGCCACGAAAGCCCGGCAGGCGCCGCGGTTCATGACTAGCATTGGATAGGACTAAAATGGAGTCAGCTTGAGAGTAAGCAGGAGGTCATCCGTGACCAAGTTTCGCGCGCGCCGGTCTTCGTTCTTGATTCTGGTTACGTGCATCGTGGGATCGTTTCTCGCGGTCAGTTGTCTCGCGCACGGGCAGGTCTATAACCCCGATCAAGAGATCCAGGTCAGCGGTCTGCGGGTCCTGATGGCGCGGTCACATGAACGGTCGGATGTGCTGCTGACATCGCTCGACACCGTACTCCATGACAGAAGCGTGTGCTGCGCGAAGGACTCAGCGCTCGAAGACAGCGCTGAAAGGGCCAATCCGCTGTCTTTGAAAGACGTTGCCTCGAAGCTTCAAGGCAGTCATCTGTTGAGCGACGGACGGCCAATCATGGTTACGGCGGAATACTTCGAACCGGCTGCGATCAATTCCGGCATGTTGATCGGCACGCTGCGGGACAAGCGCGCGCTGCTATTGCAATGGAATTCTCACGTGTATGTGTGTGACGGAGTAATCTATGGCGAACTTTATGACGAGAATGGCGGGGTGCAGTACGCGATCCGCAAAGTCCTGCTCTTGGATACGCGATACTCAGATTCGCGCCGTGAAGTGGTTTTCGACCCCAACACCGACGACTGGGGCAAGGTCCAGGGGATGTTGCGGCTGACGGTAGCCCAGCCATAGCCTCCGTGGCTTTCAAATCTTATCTCTAATCTTCCACTTCTTTTTACTTTCTCATGTTAGCCTTGACTTACGAGGGGATAATAATGACCAACCTGAGCAATGTAGTAAGTTCCCTGCGGAACGAATACTCCCGTCTCGAAAAGGAGATGGGAAGAGTGGGGAAAGCGCTGGAGGCGTTAGGCCATGCCAGCGGGAAATCGCTCAAGAAAACGGGACGTACCTTGAGCAAGGATGCCCGCCGGCGGATTGCCGAAGCGCAAAGACTACGCTGGGCGAAAGTGCGGAAACAAGCCGCCAAGCTAGTCAAGTCGTAACCGCAGTCATTTCGCAAGCACCGCGGACGGCCTCGTTCGTAACATCTCCTTGAGATTTGCGGACGGGGCCTGAGCGGGTCTCCTCTCGAAGAGTAACTCAGGAATTCGCTCTTTAGGTCCAGAGGTCCAGCGGAACCACTTCAGCGCCAGCACAAACGAAATCCCGCCCCATAGGCCCAGCACCAGCAAGCGCGGCCACTGTTGCAGCAGCGGGGTGCCCTCCAGAATACTGGCGCGCAACGCGTCGTTGAGTGCGGTCAAAGGCAACGCCTTGATCAGCGGATGGATCACCGGGGGAAAGCGCTCGTAGGAAAAGAACACTCCCGAAAAAATCCACATGGGCATCATCACCAGGTTGATCAGGCCGCTGATGCTTTCGATCTTCTGCGCGCGGCTCGCGGTCAGCAGGCCGACACCGCCGAAGGTCAGCGATCCCAGGCCTCCGAGCAAAGCAATCGAAAATACCGACCCGAGAACGCGTATATGGAAGAAAACAACGCCGAACACCAGCAGTAGCCCAACTTCGATGAACATGAGCAACAGGCGGCTGCTCATAATCGCCAGCAGGAAATCTCCGCGACGCATGGGCGTGCCCACGAATCGCTTGAGCAGCTTGCGCTGGCGCATATCCACCAGCGCAAAACCGATGCCCCACAACCCGGAGTTCATCAGGTTCATCCCCAATAACCCCGGAATCAGAAAATCAATGTAGCGGGAGCCCGGCTCTGACGAGGTAACCGCCTTCGTCGGCACCACGTCTTTGCGGCCGGCGGCGGATTGCAATGCGTCGTTCACCTCGGCTTTCGCCAACACGCTCTCCGGACGCCCGGGATCGTAGCGGTATTCCAATCCGCCGTCGCCGTCCGACTCGATGACGAGATCGAATTTGCCGAGGCGGAATCCCTTTTGCGCTTCGTCGGCGCTTAACGTCTGAATTTTGAAAAGCTCATGCTGCGGCGAACGCGCGAGCAGGGCTTGCGCATCCTGGGACCCGGTTCCTGCCACAATCGCGACCGAGGCCGCATCTGCGGGCTTATTGCGGAAAGCAATCCCCAAGCCAAGCGCAAGCAGCAGAGGAAACACGAACACCCAGAAGACCACTTCCGGTTCGCGCTTCAGTTCCAGCATGCGCGCCATCAGCAGGTGAGTGTACCCGGACCAGCGCCCATTTCGGCGCGGCGGACGCGCCTGCCGCATTTCTGCTGTCTTAACCGGCGTTTCCTGTGCGACGCTCATAAATTAACGCGAATCACTGTTCCCGCAAATGCCGTCCCGTCAACCGCACAAACACATCTTCCAGGCTCGCCTGCCGGGTGGTCAGATGCTGCAATTGACTTCCCTGCTTGTCAATCGCATCGAGCAGCGCGGGTATCGTCATGTGCGGTTGCTTTACATTCAGAGCGATCATGCCGTCGTCCTCGCGAACGGATTCGACGCTGGGCAGTCCGTTCCAAGCTTGTAATGTCGCACCGTCCGAATAGCCGCTCACCGAAAATTCCACCACATGATGTCCGCCCAGCCGGTCGATCAAGTCGGCCGGCGAGCCCTCGGCAATGATCTGCCCGTGATCCACAATTGCCAGTCGATCACACAGGCGCTCGGCTTCATCCATGTAATGCGTGGTGAGCAGCACGGTGCCACCATCGCGTTGAAATGCGCGAATGATGTCCCATAGCTGGCGGCGACTCTGAGGGTCGAGTCCCGTCGTCGGCTCGTCGAGAAACAGAATCTTCGGATTGCATACCAGCGCCGTGGCTACAGCCAACCGCTGGCGCTGCCCGCCAGAAAGCTTGCCCACCCAGGAGTCGGCTTTTTCCGTGAGTTGCAGTTGTTCGAGCACCTCGTCGCATGAGAGCGGCTCACGGTAGAAGCTGGCGAAGAGTTCAATAGTCTCGCGCACCGTGAGCTTTTCCGACAGCCGTGTCTCCTGCAGCGAGATGCCCAGCCACTCGCGCATCTCGCGTTCATTCTCCCGCCAGCTGTGCCCTAGAATCGACACTTCCCCGGAGGTTGGCGCGAGCAGGCCCTCCAGGATTTCGATGGTCGTGGTCTTCCCCGCCCCGTTCGGCCCGAGCAAGCCGAAGCATTCGCCGGTCTGGATCTCGAGGTTCAGGCCGCGCACGGCCTCGAGTTTGCCGTCGTAAGTCTTGCGCAGGTCGCGGCATTGGATGGCTACGGGCACGCAGGCATTTTAACGTAGACTGCCCGCGTTGCCACTTCTTCCGCTTTTCCACGTGGCGCTGCGCTAAAATGACGGCATCGCCGCAACTCTTCCGGCATCTTGATTTCCATGCGCATCCCACAGCGCGGCTTCACTTGACGGCGTTCCCTCTAAGACGCCCGTGTGTCGTTTCCCAAACTCCAGTTGCCAGTTGCCAGTTGTCAGAGCTTGAAAGGAAGCTGCTTATGTTGCGCAGGCTTTGTGTAGTGTCGTCTCTGTGCCTTACCTTCTCCCTCATCTCCGTCGCTCAAGAGTCGCGCCACTTCACGTTTCACTACGCTTTCACCGTGAAGAATCTGCCCGCGGGCAAGAGGGTTCGCATCTGGATTCCCGCAGCCCAGTCGGATGCCTATCAGGAAGTGAAAATCTTTTCCGCCAAGGGTGACCTGCCGGTGAAGAAAACCCATGAGTCGAAATATGGCAATGAGATTTACTATGCCGAGACCAGCAGCGCAACTCACCCGGAGCTGCACTTCGACGTGGAATACGATGTCGTGCGCCATGAACGAATCGCACTGAGCGGCACCCCGCACCCGGTCGCCACCACGCTTGCCGATAAGGAACGGCAGGAAGACCTGCAACCCGACGCGCTCGTCCCCATCACCGGCCTGCCTGCGGACCTCGCCGCCAAAGTGACGCAGGCCAAGACGCAGCCGCTCGACAAGGCTCGCGCCATTTATGACTACGTCTTCACCACCATGCGTTATGACAAGACAGGCACCGGCTGGGGACACGGCGACGTGCTTTACGCCTGCGATGCCAAGAAAGGCAATTGCACCGACTTCCATTCCCTGTTCATCGCCATGGCGAGATCGCAGGGCATCCCCGCCCGCTTCGAAATCGGATTTCCTCTGCCGGCCGACAAGAGTTCCTCCGAAGTCGCCGGGTATCACTGCTGGTCCGATTTCTACATCGACGACAAGGGATGGATTCCCGTCGACATCTCGGAAGCGTGGAAGCATCCGGAAAAGCGCGACTACTTTTTTGGATCGCACGACGTGAACCGCGTGCAGTTCAGCATGGGCCGTGACCTGCGACTGAATCCGGCCCAGGACGGCAAGCCGCTGAACTACTTTGTCTATCCTTACGTGGAAGTCGACGGGCAGGAATATCCCAACGTTTCGCTGGCTTTTTCTTTTGCGGATGCGGCGCCAACGCTCGCTGCGAAATGAGTTTGCAGGGTTGGTACACTCTTCGTGAGAACGTCCAGCATGAAGCGTGCCGCCCTCGGCTTTCGAATGCATTCCGGTTGGGGAGTGCTCGTCGCCATCTCCGGAGATGCCGACTCAGTACAAGTATTGGAGCGGAAGCGCATCGTCATTACGGACCCCGGCATGCCCGGTGCGAGCCAACCCTATCACCACGCTGCCGAACTCGAGTCCAAAGAGTCGGAAAGTCACATTGCAAACTGCGCTGCTACATCAGAGCGCTTGGCTTTAGCGGCTATCGAGCAGGTTCAGCGGGAATTGCACAGGCGCGAGTATCGCATCGTAGGCTCCGCCGTGCTGCTGGCCTCCGGTCGCCCGCTGCCTCCGCTTGCGAAAATTCTTGCGTCCCATCCGCTGATTCACACCGCGGAAGGCGAATTCTTTCGCAACAGAATCCGGAACGCTTGTGAACGGTTGAGAATTTCGGTTGAGGCCATTCGTGAGCGGGAACTTGAGGAGCGATGGAAGGCGGCCTTCGGAAATTCAGCAAGCCGCGTACAACGCAGGATCGCAATCGCAGGGAGTTCGATCGGCCCACCCTGGACCAAGGATCACAAGGCTGCGGCCCTGGCCGCTCTTATCGTGCTTTCGCGGGTCGAACCGGTGATTAGCCGATCGGTCCACCAAGAACCTTGATTTGTTCGCATATTTCCTGCCGTTGGCTTTTCCTGGACTCGAGTTCGGTCGTGTCGACGGGCGATCCCGTTTCGTGCCTCCCGTCCAGCTCTTTCAGCAACGCCAACTCTTTCAGCAGATCCATCATCTGTTCCGACGGCCTCGTGCTCATTCGCTGCCCTCCTCGGTCCTCGAGAGTTGAGACAAGCATAGGATGCCTTTCATCGCTCCCAGGACATGGGAATCTCAGCGGTCAACAGGATCGACTTGAGTCCCGTTCGATTGGGCATGGTGGAATTTTCGGCAGATGGAGCAAAGTGTCCGAGGCGATTTCTTACAGACGCAGCGCGCTCATTTCGGTCCACCTACGATCCCGCCCGGCCCTGGGCTTCCCGAAGGCTGGGGGAAATCCGGGGGCGTCGCGGGTGGGAGGGGGGACGCTCCATCCGCAGGCTTCGGCACGTTTTCCGAGTCTTCGCCAGGGCGGCGCAGGCTGGGGGAATTGGCCGGACGGTCTTCCTGCTTAGCTTCGGTATCCTTGTCAGGCTTTACCAGGATCACTTCTTTTTCGGTGCGCACAATCTTCTGGCCGCCGACTTTCATGGTTTCGACACGCACGACTTCGTCGCTCACAATGCGGACGAAGTCTACATCCTGCGGCGGGTCGCCGTAGATCCATTCTTCATATTCGGTGTCGCCATCGCGCTCGCGCACTTTTTTCGGCGCCTTGCCTTTGGCGTGCAACACCATTTCCGTATTCATTCCCACCAGGACATGATGCGCCTGAATGGCCTCTTTCACCTTGGGAGGCACAGTGTCCAGGTACGCCTCCTCTTTGTTTCTGGCATTGAAATCGAGCACGGGATATAGCAGATCGCGCAATTGCCGCGCGGACATTTCCGGGACATACTTGTTGAAATAAACATCCAGATAGGTTCCGTGAGGATTGGGCTGCGATTCATTGGGCCCCGTTTGCACGGGAGTCCCGTTCGCCCCGGAAACCTGAATGTGCTCGTACCACTTCTTGCGATGAACGGGACCGCCGTTGATATCGAAATGAATGTGGTCGTCCCTAATCTGTACGAAGGAGATATGAGCCGGATCGCCCGGTTTAATGGCCGGTCCCCACAGCGCGAGAGCCTGTTGCAGTTCTGAACCGTTGGGCGAGGTCATACCATTTTTCAGCTTCAGCCCCTTTGCGCCCATGGGAAAGGTTGCCCGCGCATAGAAGATCTGGGTCTCGAAGTCGCGAATAATTTCGAGGCGCGTCTGCCTCGTCATGCGCGGAGCATCGGCAGGAATAGATGGCCCGGGCGCATGCGATTGAGTAGTGGACGCCGGCGCGGACGGCTGGCTCTGGGTCGGAGCCGAATTGTTGCTCTGTCCGCTTACAAGAATCGCAGGGAGGAGAATGACGGGAAACAGGAGGGACGCGGCGCGAACACGTTCCATGGGACACCACGGGGCGAACTACAACTCATTATAGCGCGGCGTGCAACCAGGAACGGTACGGAACCGAAGATATCCAAAAGACGGCGGGGCAACTCACCAGTTCCGTGTGCAAAACTAATACTCGACTGCGCCTCTATACCAGGTTCAGCGCCTTCTTGATCGTGCCGCGCTCTTTCTGGATTTTTTCCTGCAGCAGTGTGATGGCATAGATGAGCTGCTCCGGACGCGGCGGGCAGCCGGGGACGTAAATGTCCACGGGAATGACCTGATTCACGCTTTGCACCAGTGCATAGTTCTGGAATACGCCCCCCGAAGTCGCACAGGCGCCCATGGAAATCACCCACTTCGGCTCCGGCATCTGCTCCCACAACTGCCGGATGACCGGCGCCATCTTGTTCGAGACACGGCCGGCAATGATGATCAGATCGCTCTGCCGCGGCGACGGGCGAAACACCTCGGCGCCAAAGCGGGCAATATCAAACCGCGCCGCCCCCATCGACATCATCTCAATGGCGCAGCAGGCCAAACCAAACGTCATCGGCCAGATCGAACTCTTGCGCATCCAGTTGACGGCGGAGTCGAGTGTGGTGAGCACCACTCCCTCCGGCGTCGGATTTCCGAAGGTAAGGTCCTTGACGGTCCTCCTGCCGTTCTCCACCTCAACATAGGGTCCGAAGTTCAATTCGCGGGACATGGCTCTATTCTAAACCAACTCCAGGTAGGGGTGGTTTTGGGAAGGGCACGGCTTCAGCCCAGTAGCGCCGCCATCCCGGCGGCTGTTCGCCCGCGCATGCCTGGCGCCAGCCGAATGCGAGGCCAGGATTCCCTCGCAAGAGCCGGCCGTTCGAGGCGGACAGAAAGCCGGCTTTAGCCCTCAGGACGCGCTGCCAGGCCACACATGGCATTCATGGGCACCCCGGCTGCAACTCATTGATAAGGTCAAGCTTTAGGCCTAATATGTACATTAGTGTACGTACGTTTTTAATTTATATACTAGACGCACAGGCGCGTTTAGTGCATACTGTCTCCACGAACGAATACCAATACAATGCGCTTCCTTGTTAGTTTTCCAGTCACGGTCGTCCTGCTTGCGGTGGCGGCCATGAGTGGCTTCCTCTCTGTAGTTCGTGAGTACTTGTCCATTTATCATCCTAACGTACCGGCCAGTCCTTTATGTATTGGGCGTGCGTCCGCGTAGCATTCGGCCTGTCAGCCGTGCTGTTTGCATATTCGCAATGTCAGAGGGCAGAAGACTTAGAGCGCCAGTTGGCAATTGAGCAGGACAGGTCCAAGCCTAAATTATCTTGCGACTTCTTCCAGTGGATATTCTCTTTTGACCAATAGGACAAGAACAAAACATAAGCTAACATTGGTTGTCGTTATTTAGGAATGGGGGAGCGCCAACGATAGTTGAGGGGTGGCAGTTAAAAATGGCTGTGCCAGACTCGCATGAGTATCCAGCACAGACCGGCGAAAAGCGAACAGGGGGTTCCTCGCCTTTCCCTGACACTACTTGAGTGAATGTATGCGCTGTGCCGTTAATATCTGTCGAAAGAGAACATGATTCTTGCCCGCTTCACGAACAATTCGGCCTTGGGTCGGTCAATCGAGAAGGTTAACCATCTGCTAACCTATCCAGGTCTCCGAGTGCCGGAACCTTCTATGGTAACAAGAACAATAAATGAAACCGGAATACAAAGAGGGGCGAGAAGCAAGAGAGAACTTTGAAGAGGGAATGAAAGTACTGTTTAGAGTTCCCAAATCAGCAGTGACTCGAAAAGGCGGACGCCACAGCCAAAAGCTGTTTAGCGTCCGCAAAACAAAACGTACCGACAAGGACTAGAAGGGGACTTCCTCTTCCCGCGTTCTTGTCGTTTGGTAGCGCGGCGATTCGTCTTTACCTGTGAGTTCGCTGTACGTGAGCCGCTTTCCGAACACTTGGCTCATGGCGAGTTCAAAGCGTTGACCGTCGTTCAGGTTCTTGCGATTGTTGAAACGGAACATCTGTTCGTCAAGGTAGCGATAGAGATGAAACGGTTCCACGCTCACATACGTGTCATGAAGGCCGCGCTTTACGAGACTCCAAAAGTTCTCAAGAGTGTTCGTGTGTACGCGGCCACGCACGTATTCCACGGCATGATCTACTACTCCGTGCTGATAGTCATTGTCGAGGCCGATATAAGCCTTGAGCGCATCGGTATAGAGCGCCGCACCAGCTTGAACTTGCTCCCGAACCAACGGTTGCAGATTGTACTTGCGGCGCTTCCTCACAATCTGAGTCCTAACCTTCCGCCGCGCTCCATAAATCCGACTACAACTGCCTTGTCATCGTCTATGCGGCCAGTGAGTTTGTCGCGACGAGACGTGTGCATGTTGCGGGCGTTCCCGCCGATGAAAGTCTCATCTACTTCGACTTCGCTATCGGGCCCGCTGCCCAGCTTTTTGCCGTAGAAGTCATCGTGCAAGGCCAACCGGATACGTTGAAGCATGAACCATGCAGACTTCTGGGTGATGCCCAATGCGCGATGAACTTCCATGCTGCTGATGCCGTTCTTGCAGTTGGTCAGCATCCAAAAAGCCGCCATCCACTTATCCATTCCAAGCGGCGAGTCCTCAAAGATCGTCCCGACCTTGATCGTGAATTGTTTGTCGCATCCACGGCAAAGCCAAATGCGGCGCGTCTTGATGAAGTAGTTCTTATCGGAGTTGCAGCGCGGGCAAGCGATCTTGCGATTTGGCCAGCGCAGCCTCACGGCGTAATCGAAGGCCCGTTGTGGATCGGAGAAGTAAACAATGGCTTGCTGTAAAGTCTTTGGCGCTCTCATGGTTCAAATGTACGCTAATTGTTCGCGTGTGTCAAGTATATATTCCCCATATTTGTCATCAAAGTGTCCCTGCAGGAACACTTTCCTCATTTTTCGCGAGATCAGACGCCCGCCGGTTTCGCGCTTACGCTGGGCAGTCCCTCCTGCTGCCACGCATCGAATCCTCCGATCACGTTGATGACGTGCTTGAAACCCGCCCGCTGCAGCAGGCTGCTGGCGATCATGCTGCGGTAGCCGCCCTTGCAGTGCACCGCGATGGGCGCGTCGTGCTCCAGCGCTGGCGGAGAGACTTTGAAGTTGTCGAGCGGCCACCAGGTCGCACCCGCAATGTGCGCCGCATCCCACTCCGGTTCGCGGCGTACGTCGAGCACCTGCCCTTCGTGCGCTTTCAATCGTGCGTCAAGCTCGCTTACCGTCAGCTGAGAAATGGTGGCCACTGGAAATCCGGCCTGCTTCCAGGCGGCCAGGCCTCCGTCAAGCTGCCCATCCAGAACTTCAATGCCCACACGCGCCAGCCGCAGCCGGGCCTCTTCTAATTGCGACTCCGATCCCGCGATCAGCACGGGATGCGACGACAATCCCAGCACCGAGCCTGCCCACGACGCAAACTGGCCGGACAGCGCAATGTTCACCGAGCCCGGCACATGGCCTGCTGCAAATTCCTCACCGGGACGCACGTCCAGCGCGATTTCTCCATCGTTTAACATCGTCTTCAACGCAGACGGCGAAATGACCCGCAGCGCCGGCAGGTCCGCCAAGGGCGTAGCGCCGGTGCGATTGATCTCGGCGTCCTTGAGAAAATATTCCGGGCGCGCGGGAAGGTTGCTGGTCAACTGCGTGACGAATTCTTCCCTGCTCTTGATCTGCAGCGCGTAGTTCGTGAGGCGTTCCGTCCCGATCGTCGATGACCGTTCGGCCCGCATGTTCTTTCCGCAGAGAGAGCCAGCACCGTGTGCCGGATAGACCAGCACGTCGTCGGCAAGCGTCAGCAACTTCTGGTGCAAGCTGTCGTAGAGCATGCCCGCGAGTTGTGCCGGGGTGTGTCTGGGCGACAGGTCGGGCCGGCCCACATCGCCAATGAAAAGCGTATCCCCGGTCAGAACCGCCCACGGTGAGCGAGATTTCTCTTCATGGGCGACCACCAGGCAAATACTCTCCGCACTGTGCCCCGGAGTTTCCAGCACGCGAATCGACCCCTTACCAAACTTCAACTCAAATCCGTCGCCCACCGGCACGTGAGGAAACGTGGCTCCCGCCTGCGCACCAATGTAAATCTTTGCGCCCGTGCGGGCAGCTAATTCCTGGTGTCCGGAAACGAAGTCCGCGTGCAGATGGGTCTCAACAATGTGGCGGATTGTGGCGCCGTGCTGCGCGGCGACCGCCAGGTACAACTCTACGTCCCGCTGCGGATCCACCACCACCGCTTCGCCTTCCGAAGCCAGCAGGTAAGAAGCATGTGCCAGGCATCCCAGATAGAACTGTTCGAAGTACACGGAACAGATGCTAGAACAAATCCCTGGGCAATGCCACGGAAGAGGTGATCAGAAGGAGAATCAGAATCACGAGGGCAGCGGAGTGATGAATTCCAGGCCAAAGCAGAATCCATTGCGCGAGCGAACAATGGCGGTCAGCCGCGAGGGCGTGGGAGTCTCGAACTCAATCTCCAGCAAGTCGCCCGGGTTGAGCAGGATTCCGGCATACAGTACCATGCCGCCTTCGCTCAGTTCAGTGCCGCGGCCCTCTACTTCAGTAGTCGAGAAGCCTTTGGAGGTTACGACGCGCACCGGCATGTCGACCGGAACGCGGGGCCAGCGGCGGTTTTTTTCAACATCCGACATGCTGCCAATCATTATTCTTGGGACAGCTTTCGTCAAATTACGAAGGTGAAATGATCTCCTGAGTGAGCGGGCCCGTCGAAACGGCGACCCTCTCCGGCGAAATCCCAAGCGGTACGGCGGCCTCCTGTACAATCTGCGTGTGAATTGGCGCAGAAAATTGTGTCTGGCTACGGTCTTGGTTTTGTCGCCGGGCATATGGATGCGGGCGAAATCGGTTTCACAACTCCAACCGGCGGGTTACGTCAATGATTTCGCGCACGTTCTTGATCAAAACACGAGCGCACAGATCAGGGACATCTGCCTGCAGATCGACGAAAAGGCTCACGCCCAAATCGCCCTCGTGACCATCAATTCCCTGGATGGCTCCGACATCGAGAGTTATGCGGTCGACCTCTTCAAGAAATGGGGCATCGGCGCCAAGTCTACCAATCGTGGAGTGCTGATTCTGTACGCGATAAAGGATCACCGCGCGCGCATTGAAGTGGGTTACGGGCTGGAACCGATTCTGCCGGATGGAAGGGTCGGAGGCTTTCAGCGGGAGGCGACCCCGCTGATGCGCAGCGAAAATTACAACGACGCCCTGCTGCTAGTCACAAGCCGCGTTGCGGATGTCATCGCCACGGATGCGGGAATCCAGCTCACCAATTCGCAGCCGCGAGCTCCCGCCCAGCCAGAGCCTCAGCCCGGCGGCGGTTTGTCGGTGGGTGGGATCATTGGATTTATTGTCGTTATACTGATCATCCTCTTTACGCCTTTACGCAGCATTCTTTTCTGGCTTTTTTTTTCTCAGGTCTTTGGGGGACGCGGCGGTGGTTTCGGGGGCGGCGGATTCGGCGGTGGTGGTGGCGGCNNGAGGACGCAATGGTTCCTGAAGATAAGATCGATGAATTTGTGAAACGGGTCCGCGAAGCGGCCGGATCGAACGTCGAGAGCATAATTCTGTTCGGCTCCGCAGTGTCCGGCGATTTTCATCCCGGTCTTTCGAACCTGAACATGCTGTGCGTCCTGCGCGACTGCTCGTTCGCGGTGTTGCAAGCCTTGGCGCCGGTGGCCAAGTGGTGGGATCGGCAGAAACAACCTCCGCCGCTTTGTATGACTCGCAAAGAACTCGAGCGGTCCACGGATGTCTTCACGGTCGAACTATTGGACATGCAGCAACACCACCGCGTTCTGTTTGGCGAAGATGTCGTGCAGGAGTTGCGAATTTCCATGCACGTTCACCGCGTACAGGTCGAATATGAGTTGCGGGAAAAACTCATTCTGCTTCGCCAGCAAGTCCTTTTGGCGTCGGGGAACAATTCGCGATCGTGGGAGCTGCTGCTGCGTTCTGTGCCATCGTTCGGGACGCTGTTTCGCCACGCCCTGATCGCGCTGGGGGACACTTCGAAACCCGGAAGACGAGACGCCGCGCAGTCCCTTTCGAAGCGGGTGGGTTTCGATCCGTCGGCGATCCATCAGGCCCTGGATGTTCGCGAGCACAAAGCTGATCCCAAGAAGACGGACATCAACGATCTTTTGGCTCGCTACCTCGCAGCAATTGAGAAAGTCGCTGCGGCTGTCGATGAAGCGTTAGACTCAGATGCATCCGCCCGGGCGTAACGGCATCACATTCAGGTTTTGCGGAGGAACGTAATGGGTAAAGGTTTAATCGCAGTGATCGTTATTATCTTTCTGCTGGTGTTCGCGCTCGTGTTCTTCGGACAATACGTGGGCGTTAAGAACACGCTGGTGACCAAGAATGAAGCGGTGAAAAGTGCCTGGTCCCAAGTCGACATCGTGTTGCAACGGCGCGCCGACCTGATCCCGAATCTGGTCGATACTGTGAAGGGATACGCGAAGCAAGAGCAGACCGTGTTTGGCGACATCGCCAAGGCCCGCTCGCAGCTGCTTTCGGCGGGAAGCCCACAGGAAAAAATTGCCGCCAACGGGCAACTGGATGGAGCAATCGGACGGCTGCTATTGATCGTAGAAAATTATCCGCAATTGAAATCGAACGAAAACTTCCTGCGATTACAAGACGAGCTTGCGGGCACCGAGAATCGCATTGCCGTCGAACGCAAGCGCTATAACGACACACTGCAGGATTACAACACCTACGTCCAGCAGTTCCCCAATAGCATTTTTGCGGGATGGGCTGGGTTCAAACCGAATGAAGCTTATTTCGCCGCCTCCGAGGGAGCGCGGGAGGTCCCCAAGGTGAATTTTTCGAGTCCCAGCAGCTCGGCTCCGCAGGCCAGCCCTCAACCAGCACCGGTTCACTAGAGAGCGAACAGATGAGGACTGCGGGGCGAGGAGGCGGGCGTCCATCTCAAAGTTTCGGGAAGCTGCCGGTGTTGATGTCACCCGCTCATCTCAGCATCGAAAAGCCTCGCCCGGATGCACGCTGCCGGATTATGTGCGCTAGCGTACAGTATGTGCGGTATTTCATCTTGAGCCTCACAGCGTATGGTCGAAATTGCCCCCCTTCGTCGGTCTTCGGATCATCAGCACCACCACGGTCGATGCGATGCGGAATTGTTTACTGTTCAATGGACCGCATCGCGGCCGGAATTGGTGGTGAGTTTTATGTCAGCCGAGAGAGGCCATTTTGCTTCGGATTTTTCTGGTGGATGACAATGCGATGGCGAGAAGCATTATCAAAGCGGCGCTGCAAAAACATTCGGAGTGGGTGGTAGTTGGGGAAGCGTGTAACGGGCGTCAGGCGCTGGAGACATTCCGCCGCCACAGGCCACAGGTCACCGTGATGGATTTCTTAATGCCTGAAATGAATGGATTAGAAACGGCTCGTCAATTAACCAAGCGCGACCCCGATGTCCTCATCTTGATGATCACCACGGATCCCTCCAGCCAACTGGAGGCCGAGGCTAGGAAGGCAGGGATCAGAGGGGTCTGCGCAAAGGATGAAATGCACTGTCTCGAGAACGCCATCGACTCCGTGATCCACGGAGATACGTATTTTAGCGAAGATGCCGCGTCCTAGCTAAGCTAGGGAGCTTCCTGTAGCGTCTGGTTCGCCAGTAGCAAAAAACGCCTGATCGCGCCCGCGAAAACCAGGTTTGACACGATAAGAATTGGAAAGGAGAGCCGTGAGAGTTGTCGGTGTCACGTGCGATAACTCCTTTAAAAAGAATGGCGGGGACGACGGNNCCCGCGGCCTCTGCCGTGACAGGGCCTCGGGCTTATGTAACTGATTGATATCAAACGGTGTCGGCGGACATCTCTTGATACCATTAAGGTACTGTACGTCACTTCTTATCGTCCCCTTAACGTCCCCGCCTTCGGCCGTCCCTAAGGGTCGCAGGCCAAAGGTGCCTTTGGCGGTTTGGCGCACTATGGAGTCCCAGAGTCCGAAGCGGGCCGCCACCGGGGTGACGAAGTAGTCCGACCCGCCCGACCACAGAACACCTCGGGATTGCCGGGTCCTGAAGGGCTCCAGCCGCTGGCCGCGCTTGGGACCATAACTGGCCGCATAGATGGCGCCGATCCACCAAAGGAATCCGGGCTGCATTTCCGGATATCCAGCGTCGTATTTCCTTTGCAGGTTGGCCATCACGTCGATGGCGTGCGGAGTGGGCAGGTTGGCGTGGATGATGCTGTGGCGCAGGCCAGAATGGGGCTTCTCGTGCTCGACAAGGGCATAGGTATCGACAACCCAGTCCATGGCGCGGTCCCCGACGGCATGGGTACCAACTTGGGACGCTGTTCTGGTGGAACAGGCGGACCATTTCTCGATAAACAGCAGGGTCGGTTTGCGGATATCCGCGATTGCCCGTGCCCGAGCTTGTGACATCATGAGTTGTGGCGTTACGCAGCCAATCGTCATAGACCCAGCCTGTGCGGGCGCCACCAGAGCCGTCCATGTTGATTTTGGCGCCGCAGGAGAGCAGGCAGTCGTCGCCAAGAGTGGAGGGCAGGCGAGGAACGGCGTTGATCTCGGCCAGCGCCTTGCGGGCCGACTCCAATGTCGAACCGGCGTGCCATAGGACGCAGATGCGCTCTTTGAGCTGCCCCTGATCGAGGAGGGATTTGTAGGCATCCCAGTGGAGCTGGTAAATGTCGGGATCTTTGACGGCGGTCATGCCTTCGCTGTGCACCACTTGTTGAACGTAGAGGATGCCCTGACGCATCTGATCGGAGGTGATGGGCGGGATGAGGCTGGTGACGGCCCCCAGGGGGGAGTCTTCTTTGAGGACGCCGGTGGGGTTGCCGTGGGGGTCGCGGTCGATGGTGCCGGCGGTGGTATGGGCCAGCTTGAGGGCGAGCGAGTTGGCGACTCCGTAATGGCCGGTGGTGTGGATGAGCCAAACGGGATTGTTGGGGCGACGGCGTCGAGATCGGTGGCGGTGACGTAGCGGTGTTCGGCGAGCTTGCCCTCGTCCCAGCCGGAGCCGGTGACCCATTCGCCAGGCTTGACGAGAGCGATCTTGGCCTTTACGCGGGCGACGATTTCAGCGACCGAAGCGGCATCCGAGAGCTTGACGCCGTAGAGTTCTTCGACGCCTCCGTCAGCGATGTGGGCGTGGGTGTCGATAAGGCCGGGGGTGGCGGCATGACCGTGGAGGTCGATGATGCGGGTGCCGGGAGCATTGCCCGCGAATTCCAGAACTTCGGCGTCGGTGCCGACTTTCACGATAACGCCATGGCGGACGGCGATGGCCTGGGCTACCGAATCGTTGGCATCCACGGTGAGGATATGGCCTGAATAGGACGAGGTCGGCGGCGGGGTTTTGGGCGAGGAGAATCCGAGTAAACAGCAGCGTCCCCAGCAGGACGCCTGACACACTGAGTTCGCGGTGCAGAGGCATCGTTGGATTCTACTCGCGAGCGCAAATTCAACCACTGTAAATCCTTGGACAAGAATTCTCTCCTAAATGCAGTAAATTTCGGCTGTGCTGGCGCGGATCGCATATCGATTCATTGCATTTCAGATGAGAGTCTTCCACATTATCGCAAGCGGCGAGACGGGTGTATGATCGCCGACGTTCTTGAAGTGAAAAAGGAGATTTCGTTTAATGGACGCTTGGTGTGTGTCGATTCGCTGCCAGCGAGAGATAGGGGAATCTGCGTGGTCATGCAATCGTCAAGCGTTTGTCAGGAGCAATCATGGGCCAAGATAGCTTTATTCCGGTTGCAACGAATGCCAGGTCGCGAAACGACCTCGTCGAACGCGGTTTTAGTCGTCAGCCGCTCAGAGTTGATGAAGACATAGCGCGCACGCTGGAAGCGTTATCTCATGCAGCCTGGTCGATTCCAAGGGACAAGTACTACGATGGGGGCGACAGGTATCGTTCCTTGAATCGTCTCCGGGCCGAGATTGTTGAGGGCGGTGTAAAGGTTTGGTTGAGCGAGGAGAGCACGCCCTATGTGCAGCTGAAAAAATACAACACGACCCTCGGCGACCAGCAGCGAGAGTACGCTCCGCTGCCCCCGGCGATGGCCGGTTCGATAGGCGTTCGCAAGATGATTGCTCACCACCTTCATTACCTGGCGCTCTCGGCAGTGGGTACGAGGTATTTGGTTAACCTCCATCTAATAAGGTTCACGGCTACGCCGGGTCGGCCGTGCGACACGAGCCCGCCGGGCTTACATAAAGACGGGGAAAAGTACATCGCCACGCATCTACTGGGCCGCTGCGGCGCTCAGGGTGGCGAAGTCATCATAACCGACAATGACAAACACGAACTGGATCGCTTCACAATGCGCGAAGCGGGTGAGTGTTACGTCTTCGACGACGATCGCATCTGGCACATGTTGACGCCAGTGGCAGTACTGGAAGGCAATCAGTACGCCTACCGTGACACGCTCGCATTCGATATGCTGCCAGTTGGCTGGGAACCCATGAAGTGATCCGTGGAGCTACCGCGCAGGGCTGGTGCCTCTCGGCCTCCAATCGCCGAAACGGAGCCTCAACTCTTGGCTCAAGAGCATCCCAAGCTCGACGCCGAATCGCTAAACAAGCGAAGAGGCAGGTCTTTGCTGGTTACTGCAGCTTCGCGTACTCCGCTTGGGCTCGCTTCAGGATGGGAACATCCCGGTCGGCGAGTCCATCGCTGGACGGTCGTGGAGCGCCCCACCGAATTCAGGCAAAGCCTCTGACTCTTAGCTGTTGGCGATCCACTCCTCTGATCGGTGAAGAATTCTGGACGGTTGGTCGGCATAAGAGTCCGGTCGTCGGCATAGCGCCACAATTTCAGGACTAGCTGAGTACCGGAAAAATGCACGGCTCCATGCGCGTTTGAACGAAGCCGCTGACGCGGCGGACGCTACAGCGTGGGGATCCCCAGCGTGGGTGTTCCTTCGCATGGTGTAGGTGTAGGGTGTGGGTCACAAGGAGGTTCCTGTGACCCATCTTCGCCAGCTGATGCTGGATGAACTTCAGCGTCGAAACTATTCTCCGAACACCGTGCGCTTCACTTCCGTTCACAACTGACGATGGGCAACCAGCCAAGATGCGTTGTCAACAGTTCCTCATCTTCCACTATGGATCACTCAGCTCTTATTCACGTCGCACGTCCATCTGCTCTCCGAGCCAAAGCGCGGGTGTGCCCGCGCGACCTCAGTGACATGGAAACAGGCTCCCTAGTCTCGTCTATGCAAGCAGCACTTCGCCTTTGTCATCCGTTGTCGCGACCTGCGCTGCCGCACTTCGCCCTCGCGATGCCACTCCAGAACGACATCTCCCACATCGAAACCCCATAGCTCTCACCGCGTCCGCCGCGTCAGCGGCTTCCTTCAAACGGCCCTATCAAAACTGCCCCGCCTGCAGCCCCTCAACACAATCAAGCTTCTTCTCGCCGGGGCACTTCTGATAGGGTCCTAGGCGTTTGTCGCTACGAATCTCAGCCAACTTCTGTATTGCCCGTTATTTGACCGCGATCCTTCACTCCATGTACACACCGCGCTTTGCCGATTCAGAGTGCACAAATCTGCAGCCCGCGGTTTGTTTCGTAGCAGCGTTATTAATTCAACTTTGCGCTCCAGTTCAGGACCACAGACATGGGCGCCATGCCTGTCTTCAGTTGCGTGTTGATGAGGAATTTCTGCCCGTCGTTGCTGACGTCGTAGGAGAACAGCTCGGAAGTAGCAAACATTTCACGAGGATTGGCCTGGAAAAGCGCTGTCGGGGAGCCAGCGTCGAAGTGAGATCCCGTTTTCACCGGAACAGCCATATAATCCTGCTGTCGGTGGAGAGGTAGAAGAGTTCCTTACCATCGCTCCGCCATCTGGGCTGATCTCCTCCCGTGTTCAGATGCGATCATCGTCGAAGACGTAACCCTCACCCGATTCGCGCATCGTGAAGCGATCCATTTCGTGTTTGTCATTGTCGGTTATGATGACTTCGCCACCGTCAGCGAGCCGCCATCGACGTAGGCTACGAGATCTGACATTGTGTGGTGCGCTGGTGCCAACCATGCCTGACGTATCTTCAGGCGTCAAGATGCTTACCTGATGCTTACCTGATTCCTTCGCACACTCCTTGTAGTTCTTGCCCACGCCTTCGAGCACCTGTGGATGTTCCTGTGGAAGAATGGAAAGAATCTAATCTCCCATTCATTAAGCGATAACGATTCAATGGGTTGCGTTTCCGGCTTTTGATCCATCGCAACGGGCCGATTGCACTGAAAACGGGCGTTGACAATCTTCAAGCAACTCTCTAAGTTTGCTTCCGTCGACGGCTGAAAGGGTTGGCTGAATTAAACTTTTGCCAGTCCGAAGTAGGCTGAGTGATCAGCTCGGCGGGGCAACCCGAAGAGCAGCCAGACCTGAAAAAACCGACGGCTCTGCGAGGAGCAGTTGGGGTTTGGGACCGCGAAAGCGGTGATCGCATCAAGGGCTGTGACGGTGCATGCCTCCACGCTGTTGGCTCCCTCGCAGGAGCTGATGGCTAGAGCATAACCAATGTCACAGCCTTTACCTTTTCCCAGCGTTCTCATTGCCGCAAGGCTGGTCTCCCAGAAAACCTTCTCGCCCCGAGATCTCCGGTTGCCACGTTCACCCGCTTTTCAACAGGAATTGTGAACCGTTCAAACGAGACTTGACTGGCGCCATCTGCGGGCCTTAACCGGTTCGCTCAAGGAATAGTTGCTGGTCACTTTGTACAATACAGCAGGCATGGCAGTGACGATCGAGATGCAGAATACGGGTGACTCTCGAGCGCGCAGGGAGATTCTTGCCGGCGTCGAACATGTGCTGAGTGATGTGGTGGGAGAGTGGCCGGTGTCAATTGTCGGGTCTCGTGCAAATGACAACGGGGAAATGAAAGTGGAGGGACCTCGGGGATTCGAGCGCTCATACACTTTGGTTGGCGAGGCTGGAGAGCACCGGCCTGAGGCGATACGGAACGTGCTTATTAAGCTGCTGCCCTCGAGTACGCGATGATCGACCATTCTGGTTCGTGTCGCCCTGCAGCCGAGGCAGACATCGCGGGACTTAGCTGGGTCAACTCTTCGAGACGGTGGAACAGCGATGAAGAAGATTCCGAATTCGAGTCGGCGGCTCAGCGAGCATATTTCGCGAGCGTTGAACAAGATTAGGAAACCAAGCACCGTTGGCGAAATCACCGAGTTACTCAATCGTGACCTGGACCTCGAAGACCGGCCTTTCCAAACAAAGGAAGTCGCAGAGTGGTTGCGAAACACTGAGGACACAGCGTTGACGCTGTATTGGTCGAGGGCTCGTCCCCGAAAGTAAGGATCATCCCGCTAGTACCTGGCCGCCTTAGCGGTATATCGCCTTTGAGTTTGCGCATGTAGCGGCGCTTGCGTCCTCTTGCCCTTTTTGACCCGGATCTCGTTGATCAGCTCGTTGAGCGAACTCGCGAACTTGGCATTGACGTTCATCTGGGAACCGAAGCGATCGGGACCGAAAAGAGCTCGGGTCAGTTGATTGTCCGGGCAGTCGCTTCTGAGAAGACGGGCGTGTTTCAGACCGATATGGTTATGCACGCTGCGGGTCGCGTGCCCGAGATCACAGACCTGAATCTGGATGCTGCGGGGATCGATTGGGAGAAATGGGGGGTGCGAGTCAACGAATTCTTGCAAAGTGTGTCGATTCCAGCTGTGTATGCGGCGGGAGATGCCGCAGCCAGTGGAGGTTCACCGCTGGCTCCTGTGGCGAGCTA